>JBOGZH010000017.1:0-5190 GCA_050697095.1 Solirubrobacterales bacterium | reverse complement strand
CTCGCCCGGTCCCGCCGCGGCGGCAGCGGCGCGCACCGCCTCCTCCAACCCGCCCTCGCGCCGCAGCTCCACGCCCGCGTCCCTGGCCGGGGCCAGGTCTCGCTCCAGCCGCTCGGCCGCCTCGCCGATCAGATAGCAGCGCGTGCAGCGCTCGGACACGGGACCGGCCAGCCTCTCGAACGTCTCTCCCTTCAGCGAGCCGCCGAGGATCGCGTGCACGCCGCCCTCGAACGAGCGCAGCCCGGCCGCCGCCGCGGACACGTTCGTGGCCTTCGAGTCGTTCACGAACAGGATCCCGTCGACCTCCGCGACGCGCTCGAGCCGGTGTGGGATCCCGGGGAAGGTCGCGAGGCCTTCGCGGACGGCGTCCTCGGGAACGCCGGTAGTCAGCGAGGCAGCCGCGGCCGCCATCGCGTTGGCGACGTTGTGCGGGCCGAGCAGCGGCAGTCGATCGACCTCGACCAGCGCCTCGTCGCCCCAGAAGATCACCCCCTCGCGCGCCGACACCTCGCAGTCAAACCGGTCGCCTCCTCCGCTTCGCGTCCGGGGGCGACCGGGTTCGAGGCGGGACTCGGCGCAAAAGGCGACCCGTCGCGCGCTCCCGCCGAGGTCTCGGTCTGCCAGCGCGGGCTCGTCGCCGTTGTAGACGGCGACGTCGGCGTTGCCCTGGTTGGCGAAGTTCCGGAGCGTCGCGTCGAGGTAGTCGTCGAGCGTGGGGTGGCGGTCGAGGTGGTCGGGGGCGAAGTTGAGGAACACCGCGCACTCCGGGGAGAACGCCTCGGCGTCCTCGAGCTGAAAGCTCGAGCACTCGCAGACCACCGTCGCCTCGGGGTCGACGGCGCCGGCCAGCGACGCGAGCGGAGTCCCGACGTTTCCGGCGACGGCGACGGGACGCGCGGCGTGGCGGTGGACGTGGCCGATCAGCTCGGTGACCGTCGTCTTGCCGTTCGTCCCGGTGACGGCGATGAAGGGGTTCGGGATCATCCGCCAGCCGACCTCCAGCTCGCCGATCACCGGCGTCCCGCCGGCCCGGGCCGCCTCGACGACGGGAGCGTCCGTGGGCACGCCCGGGCTCTTGACCACGCAGCGGGCACGCTCGAGCAGTCGGACTCCGTCCGCATCCAGAATCACTTCGACGCCGACCTCCCCCAGCCCTTCCGCCTCGGCCGGGTGCCCCGAGTCGCACGCCAGGACATCGGCCCCGCGAGCGGCGAGCGCGCGCGAGACCGCGCTCCCCGAACGGGCCAGCCCGACGACCAGGAACGGGCCCTCCGGCAGCGGCGGGCGCGGCGTCGCCGGCGTGGTCATAGGCCTAGTTTCGCGGCTGAGGGACGGCGGCCTGCGCATCTGGTCGTGAGTGGTGATTGCGCCCCAGGGTGTCGGGGGGCGCGGATCGTGGTGGGGCTGGGTAAGGGGACGCGAGCGGTTGGCTCGCCCCGGAAGCCGAAAAGACCCAATTCGCCGCGCTGCTCCGGTCGAGATGGGACTTGACAGCGATATACGCGGTCAAGTCCCAAACCGACTGAGCCCAAGCATTGATTCGGGGTTTGCGGCACGGTCCAGCCGCCCTACCCAGCCAGACGCGTCTGCCGCTCGCCCGCTCCCGCGGAGATAAGCGTCTAGTTCCCGAGCGAGTTCTGGTACAGCGTGAACCCGATCCCCGAGCACACGGCCGCGACGATCCAGAACCGCAGCATGATCTTCGTCTCCGACCACGCCATGAGCTCGAAGTGGTGGTGGATCGGCGCCATCAGGAATACCCGGCGGCGGAACAGCTTGAAGAACAGGACCTGGATCGCGACCGAGAGCGCCTCGATCACGAAGATCCCGCCGAGGATGACCAGCAGGAGCTCGGTCTGGGTCATCACCGCGAGCGCGCCGATCGCCCCGCCGAGCCCGAGCGATCCGGTGTCGCCCATGAACACCGAAGCCGGGAAGGCGTTGAACCACAGGAAGCCGACCGAGGCGCCGACAAGGGTCGCGGAGAGCACGGCGAGCCCCTCCTGGCCGTTGGTGATCGTGATCGCCGTGTAGGCGAGCAGGACGATCGCGCACGACCCCGCGGCGAGGCCGTCGAGCCCGTCCGAGAGGTTGACGCCGTTGCTGGCGCCGGCGATCACGAAAAAGATCAGGAGCACGTACAGGACCGGCCCGATGTGGAACTCGGCGTCGAAGATCCGCACCTCGATCCTCGGGTCGAGGCCGACCTCCTGGGTCGCGACCCACCACAGCGCGAGCGCGAGCGCGATCTGGATCAGCAGCTTCCAGCGCGCCGGAAGCCCGAGCGAGCGGCGCTTGGAGATCTTGATCCAGTCGTCGAAGAAGCCGACCGTGGCGCTGGCGATCGCGACCCCGAATACGGCGAGGCTCTGCGTGTCGCGCTCGGAGAGCACCAGGTAGGGGACGGCGATCGAGACGAAGATGATCAGTCCCCCCATCGTCGGGGTGCCGGCCTTGGCATGGTGCTCCTGTGGGCCCTCCTCGCGGATCTGCTGACCGAACTCCCTCACCCGGATCCACTCGATGAACTTCGGGCCGAGGAAGATGCAGATCAGCATCGATGCCATTCCCGCGATCAGGACCTCGCCGCGGTCGATCGCGGCCTCGGCGATCTGGGCCGCCGGCAGCTCCGGCGCCCTCATTCGCCGTGCTCTTTCGGCTGGTGCAACACAGCGAGCTCATCGCTGAGAAGCTCCAGCCCCACGGAGCGTGACCCCTTGACGAGAACGACGTCGTCGGGCTCGATCAACGCGTGGGAGACGGACACCGCGGAGCGCGCGTCGGGCGCCCACTCGTCGGGGGCATAGTGGCGCGCCAGCTCCCCCACGCCGACGATCGGCCCGATGCCGAGCTCACGGGCGTGCGAGCCGGCCTCGCGGTGGTACGCCGGTGCCTGCGGGCCAAGCTCGGCCATCTCGCCCAGCACTGCGAGCCGCCGCCCGCGCACCTCGAGCGAGGCCAGGTGGTCGAGCGCGGCCCGCATCGAGATCGGGTTCGCGTTGTAACAGTCGTTCACGATCACCACGCCGTCGCGCAGCTCGAGCAGCTCGCCGCGCAGGCGCGAGAAGACTATCTCCGGCGCCCGCTGTGACATGCCGGTCACGGGGGCGTCGAGCGCGACGCCGATCGCGATCGCGGCGAGCGCGTTGGTCAGGTTGTGGGCCTCGGCGAACGGGAACCGAAACTCCGCCTCGCCGTGCGGTGTCCCGACAAGGGCGACGATCGACCCGTCCTGGGCGCGCGAGCGGAGCGCGAACACATCGCCCCCGGCGCCGAACGTGACCGTCACCAGCCGATCGTTGAGGTGCGGGGCGAGCGCCTCCGCATCGGCGGGGATCACGGCCCGGCCCCGCCCGCGAAGCCCCTCGAGGATCTCCGCCTTCGCCTCCACGATCGCATCCAGAGTCCCCAGGAGCTCGAGGTGGACCGGGCCGATGTTCGTGATCGCGCCCACGTCGGGTTGGGCGATCTCGCACAGCTCCGCGATCTGACCGACCCCACGCATCGCCATCTCCAGAACGACGACCTCGGTCTCCTCGGGCGCCGAGAGCAGAGCGAGGGGCAACCCGATCTCCGTGTTGTAGTTCTCGGGACTGGCATGGACCCGGAACGGCAGCAGCGTCCGGCAGACGTCCTTCACCGAGGTCTTGCCCGTCGAGCCGGTGATCCCCACCACCGGGCAGCCGAGCTCGCGACGCCATTCGGTCGCGAGCCGCTGCAGCCCCCGGCCAGGATCCGGACAGGACAGGACCCAGGCCCCTCCCTCGCTCTGCGCGAGGGCGCCGGCTCGATCGGCGCCGACCACGACGCCCCACGCGCCCGCCTCCAGCGCCCGGGCGGCGAACTCGCCGCCGTCGGCGCGCTCACCCGGCAGCCCGAAGAAGAGATCGCCGGGGCCGGCCTCACGTGAGTCGACGACGGCGCGCTCGGGATGGCCGGAGCCTCCCTTTCGCGCGATCGCGGCATCCGCAGCGGACGCAATCCTCTCCGCGCTCAGCCGGATCATTTCGATGGCGCCCTGAGCCGCCGCAGCTCCTCGCCCGCGACCTGGCGGTCGACGAACGGGATCTTCCGCCCCCCCTCGAACTCCTGTCCCTGCTCGTGACCCTTGCCGGCGATCACGACGGTGTCCCCGGGCCGCGCCGCGTCGAGCGCGAGCCCGATCGCGGCACGACGGTCCGGCTCCGCGGTCGCCCCCTTCGGCATTCCCGCGAGGATCTCGGCGATGATCGCGGTGGGGTCCTCCGAGCGCGGGTTGTCGGAGGTCACCACGCAGACGTCCGACAGCTCCGCCCCGATCCGGCCCATCAGCGGCCGCTTCTCTCGATCGCGGTCCCCCCCGCAGCCGAATACGCAGATCAACCGTCCCTCGGTGATCCGGCGCGCGGCGCGGAGGACGTTGTCCAGGGAGTCGGGCGTATGCGCGTAGTCGACGAGGACCGTGAAGGGCTGGCCCTCCTCTACGGGCTCGAAGCGACCCGGCACACGCCGTGTAGCTGATAGGGCCGCGGTCCCGCGCTCGATCCCGATCCCAAGCGCTGCGGCGCAGGCGAGCGCCGCGAGCGCGTTCTCGACGTTGAAGTGCCCGGGAAGCGGCATCGCCACCCGAGCCTCCCCGTCGGGCGCGAGGCAGCGGAAGCGCGCCCCGGCTGCGTCGAACTCGACCTCGGTGGCCCGGAAGTCGGCCTCCCCGGCGCCGGCGGCCGAGAAAGTGACCACGGCGGCGTGTTGGCCGCGGAGCTCGTCGATCAGCCGCTGACCGTAACGATCGTCTGCGTTCACCACCGCCACCCCCGACGACGAGGCATCCGCCTCGTCGGAGGAAAAAAACAGCACCCGCTTGGCGACGAAGTAGTCCTCCATGTCGGAGTGGAAGTCGAGGTGGTCCTGGGTGAGGTTGGTGAACACGCGGCACGCGAAGCGAATGCCGGCCACCCGCCCGAGCTCGAGGGCGTGCGAGGACACCTCCATGGCCACCCCGCGCACGCCCCCCGCTCGCATCAGGGCGAGCATCGCCTGGAGCTCGAGGGCGTCCGGCGTGGTCTGCCCGGCCGGCCGCCGCTCGTCCCCGAGCACGTACTGGATGGTCCCGATGATTCCGGTGGCCAGGCCCTGGGAGCGCAGCAGGGCGTCCACGAGATAGGACGTGGTGGTCTTGCCGTTGGTTCCCGTGATGCCCACGAGCGTGAG
>JBOGZH010000016.1:0-2055 GCA_050697095.1 Solirubrobacterales bacterium | reverse complement strand
TGGTCGATCACCTGGAGCAGGATCTGGCGCTCCAGGTAGCGCATCAGCTCGGCGCCGAACTCGCCCTCCCGGCGCTCGTAGGCGCCGAGCGCGTCCTCGGTGAGGGCGGCGACCAGCGCCTCGCGGTCGCCGGTGCGGGCGGCGTCGAGCTGGCCCATGTCCACGTTCAGGGGCCATAGCTGCTGGAGCTGGAGCTGGAGGCCCGCCAGGTCCCAATCCTCGAACACCTCGCCCGGGGTGTAGGCGCCGACGTTGCGCTCCACGACGCCGACGAGCTCCTCGCGGGCCGCCTCCGACATGTCGCGCCCCTCGAGGATCTCGCGCCGGTACTTGTAGATCACCCGGCGCTGCTCGTTCATCACGTCGTCGTACTCGAGCACGCGCTTGCGGATCAGGAAGTTCTGCTGCTCGACCTTCTTCTGCGCGTTCTCGACCGTGCGGGTGAGCATCTTCGCCTCCAGCGGGAACTCCTCGCCGTGCTCATCCACCGGGCCGAGGCGATCGAGGATCTTGTAGATCCGGTCGCCGGCGAACAGCCGGATCAGGTCGTCCTCGGCCGAGAGGAAGAAGCGCGACTCGCCCGGATCGCCCTGGCGGCCCGACCGGCCGCGGAGCTGGTTGTCGATCCGCCGCGACTCGTGGCGCTCGGTGCCGCAGATGAACAGCCCGCCGCGCTCGATCACCCCCTCGCCCTCCTCCTTGCAGCGCTGCTCGAGCTTTGGGAGCAGTGCCTCGAGCTCCTCCTCGTAGCTCTCGTCACCCGGGGAGACGCCGAGCTTCCGCAGCTCGGCCCTCGCCATGCCCTCGGGGGTCCCGCCCAGCTTGATGTCCACACCGCGCCCCGCCATGTTGGTGGCGATGGTCACCGCGCCGATCCGCCCCGCCTGGGCGATCGTCTCGCCCTCGCGCTGGGCGTGCTCGGGCTTCGCGTTGAGGACGACGTGCTCGACGCCGCTTCGCTTCAGCTGGTCGGAGAGCATCTCCGAGATCTCGACCGAGACCGTGCCGACGAGGATCGGCTGTCCGCGCTCGTGGCGCCCCTTGATCTCGCCGAGCACCGCCTTCCACTTCCCGTCCCTCGTCTTGTAGATCTGGTCGTTCTGGTCGTCCCGGATCATCGGGCGGTGGGTGGGGATGTCGATCGTCGAGACCTTGTAGATCTTCATGAACTCGGTCGCCTCGGTGAGGGCGGTGCCGGTCATGCCGGAGAGCTTGTCGTAGAGGCGGAAGTAGTTCTGGAGCGTGATCGTGGCGAGGGTCTGGTTCTCCTCCCGGATCGCGACCCCCTCCTTGGCCTCGATCGCCTGGTGCAGGCCCTCCGACCATCGCCGGCCCTCGAGGATGCGGCCGGTGAACTCGTCGATGATCATCACCTGGCCGTCGATCACGGCGTACTCCTTGTCGCGCTTGTAAAGCGACTCCGCCTTCAGCGACTGGATCAGGTGGTTGACGAGCGTCCCGTGCTCGGAGACGTAGAGGTTCTCCACCCCCAGGAACTGCTCCGCCCGATTTACCCCCTTCTCGGTCGGCGCGACGGTCTTGTGCTTCTCGTCGTACTCGTAGTCGTAGTCGACCTCGGAGGTGTCCTTCGTCTCCCCGAGCGACTTCAGCTTGTCCTTCGACGGCTCGCCGTTCAGCTGCTTGGCCAGGCGGGCGAAGGTATAGTAGGTGTCCGCCGCCTGCTCGGGGGCGCCGGAGATGATCAGCGGCGTGCGGGCCTCGTCGATGAGGATGTTGTCGACCTCGTCGACGATCGCGAACTGGTGTCCGCGCTGCACGGTGTTCTCGAGCGATCCGGCCATGTTGTCGCGCAGGTAGTCGAACCCGAACTCGGAGTTGGTCCCGTAGACGACGTCGCACGCGTACTTCTGCCGCCGCGTCGCGGGGTCGTCGCCCTCCTGGATGGCGGCGACGGTCATCCCGAGCGCGTCGTAGATCGGCTTCATCCAGTCGGCGTCTCGGCGGGCGAGATAGTCGTTGACGGTGACGAGATGGACGCTGTCGCCGCCGAGAGAATTTAGAAACACAGGCAGGGTCGCGGTCAGGGTCTTGCCC
>JBOGZH010000015.1:0-10428 GCA_050697095.1 Solirubrobacterales bacterium | reverse complement strand
GCCGGAGCGCGTGCGCTTCCCGACTGCCCGCCCGGCGGGCGGCTTCGCGTCGTGACGCCGACGGCGCCCAGCCGTGCCTCCGCCGCTCACGCTGGGGAGCGCGGCTTGGCCGAACCTGCGCCGCGGTAGCGGCACGCGAGACGTGGAGCTGGCTGGGTAAGGGGGGCGGGGGGCGCCGCAAACCGCACACTCGAGGGCCCGCCGCAGACGGTTGTGCGGTTGACGGCGTATATCACCGTTAACTGCACACTCGTGGTCCGGCCGCGATCGATTGTGGGGTTTGCGGCGTCGCCCGACCCCGGGCAGCCATCCCGCTGCCCTACCCAGCCCTCTTCACCTAATCCATTCGAGCCGCCCGGCTTCTTGCCGGTGGCGGAGGTCTCAGCCGGTCCCCTACCCCGCGATCGCCTGCTCGAGGTCGGCGACGAGGTCCTCGGGGGCCTCGATCCCGCAGGAGAGCCGGATCAGGTCCGGCGGAACGGCGGCGTCGGAGTCATCGACGGACTGGTGGGTCATCGCCTGGGGGACCTCGATAAGGGACTCGACGCCCCCTAGCGACTCCGCGAGCGAGAAGATCCGGGTGCGGGCGGCGATCGCGGCGGCGTCGGGGTGGCGGAACGAGGCCATCCCGCCGAAGCCGGGCCAGCGGACGTCCCGCACGCCGGGAGCGCCCGCGAGGTACTCGCTCACCGCCCGGCCGTTCGCCGTGTGCTGGCCGACGCGAAGGGCGAGCGTGCGAAGCCCGCGATGGACGAGGAAGCAGTCGAGCGGCCCGGGCACCGCGCCGACCGAGTTCTGGATGAAGCGCACCCGCTCGTGGAGGTCGTCGTCGCCGGTGATCACCGCGCCGCCGACGACGTCGGAGTGTCCCCCGAGGTACTTCGTCGTCGAGTGGACGACCGCCTTCGCCCCGGCCTCGAGCGGCCTCTGCACGATCGGCGTCGCGAAGGTGTTGTCCACCACCACGGCGATTCCGTTCGCCGCCTCTACGACCGCCGCGATGTCGACCACGTTGAGGAGCGGGTTCGTGGGCGTCTCGACCCAGATCATGCGCGTCTCGGGGCGGATCAGCCTCCGCAGCGCGTCGAGGTCGCGCTGGTCGACGAGGTCGTAGGCGAGGCCGAACCGGGTCAGCACCTTGTCGACGAGCCGGTAGGTGCCGCCGTAGAGATCGACCGGGAGGATCAGGTGGTCGCCGGCCTCGAGCGCCGCGCTGATGATCGCGTGGGTGGCGGCCATCCCGCTCGCGAACGCCGTCGCATCGCCCTCCTCCAGCTCGCCCAGCGCCCGCTCGAGCGCCGAACGCGTCGGGTTCGCCGAGCGGGCGTAGTCGTAGTCCTCGACGACCTCGCCGGGGGCGCGCTGCACGAAGGTCGATGTCTGGTGGATCGGCGGGATCACCGAGCCGTACGTCGGGTCGGGCTCGAGCCCGGCATGGACGACGCGGGTCTCGATCCGCGTGCCCCGTCTCACCGGTTCAGGGCCTCCACGAGATCGACGGCGGTGATGATCCCCAGCGGCCGGCCGTCCTCGACCACGATCACCGCCCGGGCATCGCCGCGCAGCAGTCGCACCGCGTCGTCGGCCGGGTCATCGACGGAGAGCTCGGGCAGCGGCGGCTCGAGCACCTCGGTGACCTGCTGGCCGAGGATCCCCGGATGCTCGGCGGACGCCCACAACAGGCTCCGCTCGCTGACCGTCCCGATGAACGCCCGCTCGTCCTCGGAGGAGACGACCGGGACCTGCGACACGGCGTGCTCGCGCATCAGCTCGAGCACCCGGCCGACCTCGTCGTGGCCGCCGACCGTGAGGATCGGCGCGGTCTCCCCGCGCTCCCGAAGGAGCTCGGCCACGGTGTGGCGCGCGGCGCCCGTGAGGTAGCCGTGCTCGCGCATCCACGAGTCGTTGAAGACCTTGGAGACATAGGGACGCCCTCCGTCGGGAATGATCGTCGCGACCATCGCGTCGGGATCGTCGATCTCGCGGGCGACCTGGACGGCTGCGCACAGCGCGGTTCCCGTCGAGCCTCCGGCGAACAGGCCCTCGCGCGCGACAAGCCGGCGGGCCATCAGGAAGGAGTCGCGGTCGCTGACGGTCACGTAGCGGTCGATCACCTCGCGGTGGAGGCTCTCCGGCCAGAAGTCCTCGCCGATCCCCTCCACCCTGTAGGGGTGGACGGGGCCGCCGGAGTACACGGAGCCCTCCGGGTCCGCCCCGACGACGACGATCGAGGGATCCCGCTCTTTCAGGTACTCGCCCACGCCGCTGATCGTGCCCCCGGTGCCGACACCCGCGACGAGGTGTGTGACGCCCTCTCCGCTCTGGCGCCACAGCTCGGGCCCCGTCGAGCGGCGGTGGGCCTGCGGGTTCGCGTCATTGAAGTACTGGTTGGGCTGAAAGGCGCCGTCGATCTCCTCCGTCAGCCGGTCGGCGACCCGGTAGTAGGACTGGGGCGAGTCGGGCGGCACCGCGGTAGGGCAGACGACGACCTCCGCGCCGAAGGCGCGCAGGGTGTCGATCTTCTCGCGGCTCATCTTGTCCGGCATCACCGCGATCACCTTGTAGCCGCGCAGCGCGCCGACCATCGCCAGGCCGAGCCCGGTGTTGCCGGAGGTCGGCTCGACGAGCGTCCCGCCCGCCCGAAGCGCGCCGTCGCGCTCCGCCGCCTCGATCATCGCCAGCGCGGGCCGGTCCTTGACCGACCCGCCCGGGTTCAGGAACTCGACCTTGGCGACGAGCGGCGTGCGGACGGCCGGCTCGAGGCGCGAGAGGCGCACCAGCGGCGTCTCCCCGATCAGCTCGAGCGCCGACTCACGGATGTCCGATCCACCATCGGTGGACACGACTTGAGGTTAGTCGTCGCGGTCGATGCGGGCTTGGCCTAGTTGGCAGGTAGGGGCTGCCAGCTGGGGTAGGCGGCCGTGCCTCCAAACCCACTGGGATCGCAGTACTGGGTGACACGCCGTCTGTCGGCGCCCCGTGGCGTCATCGTGTAGAGGTCGCCGCACGAGGCCAAGCTTCCGCCTTCAAAGAGCGTCACCACTATCCGATCACCGGCCGGTGCGTAGGCGGGGAACGCAGCGACGGCGGTGCCTGGTATCTCGCGCCTGCGCGAGCCGTCCGCCCGGATCACGCGGATGTCGTTGCCGGGGTCGTTGTGGTCATAGGCGACCGTCGGGGCTGTAGTCGGGGGCGCTCGCGGACCCCCCGCGGGCGAGCAGGCGCAGGCGCGACCCGTCCCGACGCATGCTCCAGATGCCGGATCGCTTTTTTCCCCGGGGCCGGCCGGCGAACGCGATCGCGCCCGCCACCAGCCAGCCCGCTCTCTTCCGTGATCCCACCGTCACACCCTCGTCGTCAAGAACACGTGTCGGCGGGACAAGCTCCGGTCGAGTGCAGCCTTTGGTGGCCTATGGACTACCCAATGCTGCACTCGGCGCGGGGGGCGACGGCCGGCATCCCGCCTAGGGCGCTGCCCTACTTGCGCGGTTTTGGGACCTGGCGCTGCCTACTCGCTGCTGCTCTCGCTGCTCTTGGCTGCCGAGCCGCCGTCCCCGTCGCCCGAGCCTGGGCCGTCGGTGGTCTCGATCTCCGTCGCGAGCTCCTCGAGCTCCTCGGCGAACGAGGGTCCGAAGCCCTCGAGCTCGGTGACCTCGCCCTCCTCGGCGAGGCCAAGCTCGGCGGCGAGCTCCTCCTCGTCCATCAGCGCCTCCTCGGGCGGCTGGGCCGGCTCCACGGGCTCGATCTCGATCCCGCGGTAGTGGCGCAGCCCGGTCGCCGCCGGGATCAGCTTGCCGATGATCACGTTCTCCTTCAGGCCCTGGAGGCGGTCCCGCTTGCCCTCCAGCGCGGCGTCCGTCAGCACCTTGGTGGTCTCCTGGAACGAGGCCGCGGAGAGGAAGGACTCCGTCGCGAGCGACGCCTTCGTGATCCCGAGGATCACCTCCTCGGCCTTCGCCGGGATGCCGCCGTCGTCCTTGACCTGCTTGTTCAGCCGCTTGAGCTTGTGGCGGTCCTCGAGCTGGCCGGGCAGGAGCGTCGTCGAGCCCTTCGACTCGATCCGCACCTTCTTCATCATCTGGCGCACGATCAGCTCGATGTGCTTGTCGTTGATGTCGACGCCCTGCGAGCGATACACCTGCTGCACCTCGCTCACGAGGTAGAGCTCGGTCTCGGTGCGGCCCCGCACCTCGAGCAGCTCGGAGGGATACAGCGAGCCCTCGCTGAGCTGGGTGCCGGCCTCGACCCGGTCGCCGTGCTTGACGTTGAGCTGCGTGCGCGGCGGGAACGAGTACGCGTGGTCCTCGCCCTTCGCGTCGGTGAGGATCACGCGTAGCGTCTTCTCGGACTCCTCGACCGAGACCCGGCCGGGCTCCTCGGACATCTTCGCCAGGCCCTTCGGCTTGCGCGCCTCGAACAGCTCGACCACGCGCGGGAGGCCCTGGGTGATGTCCTGGCCCGCGACGCCGCCGGTGTGGAAGGTGCGCATCGTCAGCTGGGTGCCGGGCTCGCCGATCGACTGCGCGGCGATGATCCCCACGGCGTCGCCCAGCTCGACCGTCGTCCCGGTCGCCATCGCGCGCCCGTAGCAGTGACGGCACACCCCGGTCTCGGCCTCGCACTTGAGCACCGAACGCACCGGGACGGTGACCTCCTCGTCGCCGAACGCCTCCGCCATCTCCTCGATCTCGGGGAGATCGATTTCCTGGTTTCGCTTCAGGAGCTCGCGGCCCCGCTTCGTGGTGAACTTCTTCGCCGACCGCCGGCCGGAGAGGTTCGTGTTCAGCTCGCCGTCGGAGTTGCGCAGCGGCATCTCGATGAAGTCCTTCGTCTTGCAGTCCTCCGAGCGCACGATCACATCCTGCGCGACGTCGACGAGGCGGCGCGTGAGGTAGCCCGAGTCGGCGGTCCGCAGCGCGGTGTCCGCGAGCCCCTTGCGGGCGCCGTGGGTCGAGATGAAGTACTCGAGCACCGACAGGCCCTCCATGAAGTTCGCCTTGATCGGACGCTCGATGATCTCGCCCTTCGGGTTGGCCATCAGGCCGCGCATCCCGGCGAGCTGGCGGATCTGCTTGAACGAGCCCCGCGCACCGGAGTTCGCCATCGCGTAGATCGGGTTCAGCTCGTCGAGGTTGTCCTCCATCGCCTGCGCGACCTCGTCCGTGGCCTTGTTCCAGCGCTCGGTGACCGCCTCCTTGCGCTCCTCCGCGGTGATGTAGCCCTCGTCGTACTTGTTCTGGATCTCCTGCGCCTCGCCCTCGTAGCGCTCCAGGATCTCCTCCTTGTTCGGCGGCGAGACGATGTCGTTCTTGGAGATCGTGATCCCCGCCTGGGTGGCGAAGTGGAACCCGAGCTCCTTGAACGCGTCCAGGACCAGCGACACGGTCGCCGCCCCGTACTGCTCGACGAGGTCGGAGACCATCTCGTTCACGCCGCGCTTGCGCAGCGAGCGATTGACGAACTCGTACGCCTTCGGATCGAACTCGTCGCCGAGCGCGGTCGCGAGCGCGCGCTCGACACGGTCGTTGAAGATGATCCGCCCCACCGTCGTGAGGAAGTGCTCGTGCCCCTCGCGCCGGAACTCGGCGTAGTCGTGCACCCCGACCAGCCCGCGCTCGTAGGCGATCTCCGCCTCCTGGGAGGTGCGGAACGGGTGCGGCTTGGGATCCAGCTCCGCGGCGTCGAGCTCCTCGACGTCGGCGCCCGAGTAGGTGAGGAAGTACAGCCCCAGCACCATGTCCTGGGTCGGGGTGGCGAGCGGGGCGCCGTGCGCCGGGGAGAGGATGTTGTTCGAGGACAGCATCAGGATCCGCGCCTCGGCCTGCGCCTCCGCGGACAGCGGCAGATGCACGGCCATCTGGTCTCCGTCGAAGTCGGCGTTGAAGGCGTGGCAGACGAGCGGGTGGATCTGGATCGCCTTGCCCTCCACGAGCACGGGCTCGAACGCCTGGATCCCGAGCCGGTGCAGGGTCGGCGCGCGGTTGAGCAGCACGGGATGCTCGTGGATGACCTCCTCGAGCACGTCCCACACCTCGGGGATCATCGAGTCGACCATCTTCTTCGCGGCCTTGATGTTCTGCACCGCCTTGCGCTCGACGAGCCGGGCCATGATGAACGGCTTGAACAGCTCCAGGGCCATCAGCTTCGGGAGCCCGCACTGATGGATCTTCAGGCTCGGGCCCGAGACGATCACCGAGCGGCCCGAGTAGTCGACGCGCTTCCCGAGCAGGTTCTGGCGGAAGCGGCCCTGCTTCCCCTTCAGCATGTCGGAGAGCGACTTCAGCGGGCGGTTGCCCGGTCCGGTGACGGGGCGCCCGCGGCGGCCGTTGTCGAACAGGGCGTCGACGGCCTCCTGGAGCATCCGCTTCTCGTTGTTGACGATGATCTCCGGCGCCCCGAGGTCGAGCAGGCGCTTGAGGCGGTTGTTGCGGTTGATCACCCGCCGGTAGAGGTCGTTGAGATCGGAGGTCGCGAACCGGCCGCCGTCGAGCTGGACCATCGGGCGCAGCTCCGGCGGGATCACCGGGACGGCGTCGAGGACCATCCACTCGGGGCGGTTCTGTGAGTTGAGGAAGGCGGAGGCGACCTTGAGGCGCTTCACGGCGCGGGCCTGCTTCTGGCCCTTGGAGGTGTTGATGATCTCCTCGAGCTCCTCGCATTCCGCCTCGAGATCGACCTGCTCGAGCAGCTCGCGCACGGACTCGGCGCCCATCCCGCCGCGGAAGTACTCCCCCGAGCCGAACGGGGAGCCGAAGCGGTCCTTGAGCTCGCGGAAGGTGGCCTCGTCGTTGATCACGTCCTTGACCTTCATCTCCTGGAAGGTCTTCCACACCTCGCGCATCCGCTCGGCGGCGTCGTCGAGGTAGGCCTCGGTGTCGGCGATATCGGTCTCGATCGCCTTCCGGACCTCCTTCTCGAGCTTTTCCTTGTCGGCCTTGGACAGCTTCTTCACGCTGCCCGTGGCGTCGGCCCAAAGCTGGTCCTCCTCGTCGAAGCCCTCCGGCTCGCCGCTGTGGACGTAGGCGACGCGGCGCTCGAGCGAGGAGTTCAGCTCCTTGACCCGCTGTTCGCGCTCGGACTCGTGGGAGTCGAGGACCTTGTTGACCTCCTTCTCGAGCTTCTTCAGGTCCTTGGTCCGCGCCTCCTCGTCGATCCACGTGATCAGCGAGGCGGCGAAGTAGAGGACCTTCTCCAGCTCCTTCGGAGCCATGTCGATCAGGTAGCCGATCCGGCTCGGGACCCCCTTGAAGAACCAGATGTGCGAGACGGGGGCCGCGAGGTCGATGTGGCCCATGCGCTCGCGGCGCACCTTCGAGCGCGTCACCTCGACGCCACAGCGCTCGCAGACGATGCCCTTGTAGCGGACGCGCTTGTACTTGCCGCAGTAGCACTCCCAGTCCTTGGTCGGACCGAAGATCCGCTCGCAGAACAGGCCGTCCTTCTCCGGCTTCAGGGTCCGGTAGTTGATCGTCTCGGGCTTCGTGACCTCGCCCGAGCTCCAGCTTCGGATCTTCTTGCTCGAGGCGAGCCCGATCTCGATTGCGTCAAAGTTGTTCATCTACTTCTCCTCGGCCGCCTTCTCGGCGTCCGCGCCGTCGGTGCTTCCGCCCTTGCCTTCTGCCACGACCTGCTCCTCGCGCTCGTCGGCCGCTCCCCCGCCGTCCCCGCCGGCGCGCACGCCGGAGAGGTCGATGCCGAGCTCCTCCGCGGCGCGAAGGAGGTCGTCCTCCTCTTCCTCGAGCGGGACCTCGCCCTCCTCGGCGATCAGGTTCGCGTCGAGCGAGAGGCTCTGAATCTCCTTCAGCAGGACCTTGAAGGACTCCGGAATCGAGGGCTCGGGGATGTTCTCGCCCTTGACGATCGACTCGTACGCCTTCACCCGGCCGACCGTGTCGTCGGACTTCACGGTGAGCATCTCCTGGAGCGTGAACGCGGCGCCGTAGGCCTCCAGCGCCCACACCTCCATCTCGCCGAAGCGCTGCCCGCCGAACTGGGCCTTTCCGCCGAGTGGCTGCTGGGTGACCAGCGAGTAGGGGCCCGTCGATCGGGCGTGGATCTTGTCGTCCACGAGGTGCAGCAGCTTGAGGATGTACATGTAGCCGACCGTTACCGGGGCCTCGTAGGGCTCGCCGGTGCGCCCGTTGAACAGGCGCGCGGCGCCCATCGCGCGGCTGTCGTCGCGCTGCTTGCGGTCCACCCCGAGGTCGATGCCCGAGTCGGCGTTCTCGTCCTGCCAGCGCACGAGCGCCTCGTCGACGTCCTCGACCGTGGCGCCGTCGAACACCGGCGAGGACACGTACACGCGCCCGCCGTCGCGCTGGGACTCCTTGTGGGCCTGGGTGCCGTCGTCGTACCAGCCGTTGGCGGCCGCCCAGCCGAGATGCGTCTCGAGGATCTGGCCGATGTTCATCCGGCTCGGGACGCCGAGCGGGTTGAGGATCACGTCGACGGGCCTGCCGTCCTCGAGGAAGGGCATGTCCTCCTCGGGAACGATCCTCGAGATCACGCCCTTGTTGCCGTGCCGCCCGGCGAGCTTGTCGCCCTCGGCGATCTTGCGCTTCGTCGCGACGTAGACCCGGACGAGCTCGTTGACGCCGGGCGGCAGGTCGTCGCCATCGTCGCGGTTGAAGGTGAGCACGTCGATCACGACCCCGCCCTCGCCGTGCGGGACCTTGAGCGAGGTGTCGCGGACCTCGCGCGCCTTCTCCTTGAAGATCGCGCGGATCAGCTTCTCCTCCGCGGTCAGCTCGGTCTCGCCCTTCGGCGTCACCTTGCCGACCAACAGGTCGCCCGAGACGACCTCGGCGCCGATTCGGACGATCCCGCGCTCGTCGAGGTTGCGCAGGCTCTCTTCGGAGCGGTTCGGGATGTCGCGCGTGATCTCCTCGTCACCGAGCTTCGTGGTCCGAGCGTCGATCTCGTACTCCTCGATGTGGACCGAGGTCAGCTCGTCATCGACGACCAGCCGGCTGGAGATGATGATCGCGTCCTCGAAGTTGTAGCCCTCCCAGGACATGAACGCGACGAGCACGTTCTTGCCGAGCGCGATCTCGCCTCCGGAGGTTGAGGAGCCGTCCGCGAGCACGTCGCCCTCCTTGACCTTGTCCCCGACGGAGACGATCGGGGCCTGGTGGATGATCGTCCCCTGGTTGGAGCGCATGAACTTGTTCAGCTCGTACTCGTCCCTTCGCGAGCCACGCGTGACCGTGATCCCCTGCGCATCGACGGAGCTGACCTCACCGTCGGCGCCGGCGACTAGCACGTCGCCGCTGTCGATCGCGGCGCGGCGCTCCATCCCGGTCCCGACGAGCGGCGGCTCGGGCTTCAGCAGGGGGACGGCCTGACGCTGCATGTTCGAGCCCATCAGCGCCCGGTTGGCGTCGTCGTGCTCGAGGAAGGGGATCAGTGAGGTCGCCACCGACCATATCTGTGTCGGGGAGACGTCCATCAGGTCGACCTGCTTCGGGGAAACGGCGACGACCTCGCCGTCCCGGGCGCGGCACAGCACGCGCGGGCCCTTGAGGCGGTGGGTCTTGGGGTCGATCTCGGCGTTCGCCTGGGCGATCACCTTCTCCTCCTCCTGGGTGGCGTCCAGGTGGACGATCTTGCTCGTCACGACGCCGTCCTTGACCTGGCGGTACGGGGTGGTGACGAAGCCGTGCTCGGAGACCTGGGCGTAGGAGGACAGGGAGCCGATCAGCCCGATGTTCGGGCCCTCCGGGGTCTCGATCGGGCACATCCGCCCGTAGTGGGTCGGATGCACGTCGCGGACCTCGATCGGGGCGCGCTCGCGCGTCAGCCCCCCCGCGCCGAGCGCCGAGAGGCGGCGCCGGTGGGTGAGCCCGGCGAGCGAGTTGGTCTGGTCCATGAACTGGGAGAGCTGCGAGGAGCCGAAGAACTCCTTCAGCGCCGCCACGACGGGCCTGATGTTGATGATGGTCTGGGGCGTGATCGCGTCGGCGTCCTCGGTCGTGAGGCGCTCGCGGACCACGCGCTCCATCCGGTACAGGCCGATCCGGAAGGCCTCCTGGATCAGCTCGCCGACCGTCCGCAGGCGGCGGTTGCCGAAGTGCTCGTACTCGTCGAGGTGGTCGCGGACCGGATCCCAGGGATAGGACTGGGCCTCGGCGGCGTAGTCCTTGATCGGGTTCTCCTCGTCGATCTCCTCTGGAATCCCGAGCAGGCGCGGGATCCCGACCAGCTCCTTGATCAGGGCGGTGATGTCGTCGTGGGTGAGGACGCGCGTGTCGAGATCGATGTCGAGATCGAGCCGCGCGTTGAGCTTGTAGCGGCCGACCCGGGTGAGGTCGTAGCGCTTCGTGTCGAAGAAGAGCTGCTCGAGGAGCTGGCGCGCGGCGTCGACCGACGGGGGCTCGCCGGGGCGCTGCTTCTTGAACAGCTCGATCAGCGCGCCCTCCTCGGACTTCG
>JBOGZH010000014.1:0-18065 GCA_050697095.1 Solirubrobacterales bacterium | reverse complement strand
TCACTTTCCACTCGACGTGGCCGCCGGGGCGTTCTTCGGCTACGAGGTGGGACGCTTCTCGGCAGCGCTGAGTCACGCGCTTGGCCTGCTGCCGGCGCCGGCCGCAGCTCTGCCGCGTCGTCGGCGTTTGACCGTCGGACATCCCCACACAAGGAGCCAACCGTGAGCAGCCCGGACCCCGAAGCGCACGACTCCGACCCACGCGATCCGACACCATCGATCCAGCGGCTCTTGGTCATCTCCGATGCCGCTGTCGCTGACGTGGATGAGCTGCCACCTCTGGTGCGCGCCATCATCGACGCAGCGGCCGAGATCTACGTGGTCACGCCTAGCCTCCCTGGGCGACTTGCCTGGCTGGCCGACCAGCTCAATCGGTCTCGACACGCCGCCGACGAGCGTCTGGACGCCGTGCTCGGCAACATGCGCTCCACCGGGACCCGCACCAGCGGAATGACCGGCGATGACACGACCCTGACCGCCGTGTCGGACGCCGTCGCGAAGTTCCAGCCCAATCACCTCCTGATCGCGCTGCGCAGCCCAGACCACGCGAACTGGCAAGAGCAAGGGCTGATCGAGAAGATCAGGGAACGTTTCGGCCTGCCGCTGACGACCTTTGCGGTAGACCCACGAGGGCAGGTGTAGACCGGCCGAGATGAACAGTGCGCAGGTGGCCCGCCTGGGCTCCGAGCTTGGAATGACCCCTCACGGCCATCCCAAGCTCGATCTGGAGTTCTTCGCTCTCATGCGGCTGAACTCGGACACCGGGCTCTACCTGATCCGGCCCGCTTGCGATTGGAATGCCGCACCTACGGGCGGCCGCCAGAGCCAAGACGCAGGGACCGGGGACCTCCAGCAGCTGCGAGGTAAGAACGCCGCGGTTGCGCCACGCTAAACCTAGAAGGCAAGAGAAGGAGAATCCCCATGAGTGACCTGAGTTTCGACGTTGAGCTGAGATGGTCGGGAACTGGGCGCCAGGGTGCGGGCGAGATCCACACCGACGGCCTCGCGCTCGAGCTGTCCGCTCCAGGATCGATGGGTGGTCGCGGAGTCGGCACCAACCCTGAGGAGTTGCTGATCTGCGCCGTGGCGTCCTGCTACACGGCGACGCTGTCCGGGGTGCTGCGTCGCGCCCGGCTTCCGGTGAGCTCGCTGGCGGTCAGCGCCAGCGGCGCTGTCACCGGTTTCCCAGGTCACGCGCGGTTTGCGCATATCGCCGTCAGCCCTACGGTCTTGGGAGGCGACGCTGCGCGTCAGGGGGAGTACGAAGCCGCGGCCGTGGTCGCGCACGACCGCTGCTTCATCGGCCGCACGCTCGCCCCCGACGTGGCCTATGAGGTCGGCTCGGTGCGGGTGCGAGCAGAGGTTGCACTCGCGCCGGTCGCGACCGAAACTCCCGCCTGGCGTGGGGCATGAGGACGCTCGGCATGAATGCGCGTATATCCCACGTTGTCCCCGTCGGGCACGATCGCGGGACCGCGCGCCACAGGCGGCCGACCCAGGTCGAGGAGCTCGCGCGGTTCTCGGCCCGGTCGCGCTGGGAGCAGATCTCCGCGCAAGCTCGCGAGGAGCTTAAGCTGCGGGTGCTGGATTCCCTTGGCGTGGCGCTGGGTGCGCTGGACGGCGAGCCGGTGGCGATGGTCCGCGAGCAGGTGCAGGAGTTCGGCGGAGCGCCGCTGGTCACCC
Organism: Solirubrobacterales bacterium; assembly: GCA_050697095.1. GTDB lineage: Bacteria > Actinomycetota > Thermoleophilia > Solirubrobacterales > 70-9 > DASPWW01. Next base: position 16,382 of record JBOGZH010000014.1, on the reverse strand, counting down.
TGATCGGCGCCGGTCGCAGCGCTCCGGATCGCGCCGCGCTCTACAACGGCGCGCTGGTGCGCTATCTGGACTTCAACGACTCCTACCTGGCGCCCGGCGAGACCTGTCACCCCAGCGACAACCTCGCGCCGGTGCTCGCTGCGGCCGAGTACGCGCACGCCGACGGTCGCACGCTGCTGACCGCGCTCGCGGTCGCATACCAGGTCCAGAGCCGCCTCTCCGACGTGGCGCCTGTGCGCGCGAAGGGCTTTGACCACACGACCCAGGGCGCATATGCCGTCGCCGCCGGGGTCGCGCGGGCGCTCGGCCTCGATGAGCAGCACACCGCCAACGCGGTCGCGATCGCCGGCACCTCGCTGAACGCGCTACGGGTGACGCGCACCGGCGAGCTCTCGCATTGGAAGGGGCTCGCCTACCCGGCGACCGCATTTGCCGCCACCCACGCGGCGTTCCTGGCGATGCGCGGTGTCACCGCGCCGCGCGAGGTCTTCGAGGGCAACAAGGGTTTCATCGAGGCGATCGCTGGACCGTTTGAGATCGACTGGTCGCGCGAGGACCTCGAGTCGGTTCGGCACACGATCCTCAAGCGCTACAACGCCGAGATCCACTCCCAGTCAGCGATCGAGGCGCTGCTCGAGCTGCGCGCCGAGCACGGACTGACGGGCGCCGAGGTCGAGCGGGTCGAGCTCGACACCTTCCAGGTCGCCTTCGACATCATCGGCGGCGGCGAGGAGGGCGACAAGCGCCGCGTCGCCTCCAAGGAGGAGGCCGACCACTCGCTGCCCTATCTGCTCGCGGTCGCGCTGCTCGATGGCCAGGTGCTGCCCGAGCAGTACCTGCCCGAGCGGATCGCCGCCGACGACGTGCAGGGGCTTCTGCGCCGAGTCGCGGTGCATCCCGACTCCGAGCTGTCGCAGCGTTTTCCAGAGCAGCACAGCGCCCGCCTGCGCCTGCATCTGCACGACGGCCGCGTGCTGGAGCGCGAGCAGCACGACTACGAGGGCTTTCACACGCGGCCGATGGGCTGGGACGCCGTCGAGGCGAAGTTCGAACGGCTCGCCGCACGCCACGTCGAGTCCGGGCTGCGCACGCAGATCGTCGACGCGGTCAGGCACCTGGACGAGCTCCAGGTCGACGAGCTGACGCGCCTGCTCGCGACGCCACTGAGCTCAGATTGAGAGAAGCCAAGATGAGAAGGAGGAGACACACATGACACCCGAAACGCTGACCCCAACCGACGAGCTCGCGTTCCCCTTCCTGGGCGCCAACGCCCGCCCGCCAAAGCCCCGCACGCGGGGGGTGACCGAGATTCGCGGGCCCTACTACTCGGTCATGGGCTCGCGCTACCTGAACGACGTGCTCGACACGATGGGCACCCATGTCGACGCGCTGAAGTTCGCCGGCGGCTCGTTCACGCTGATGCCCGAGCCCGCCCTGCGCGAGATCATCGAGACAGCCCACGGCCACGACGTGCTCGTCTCCACCGGGGGTTTCATCGAGCACGTCCTGACTCAGGGCCCGGATGCTGTCGATCGCTACATCGACGAGGTCGCGCGCCTCGGCTTCGACATCCTCGAGGTCTCGGCCGGCTTCATCAGCATCCCCCCGGACGACATCCTGCGCCTGGTCGAGCGCGTCCAGCGTGCCGGCGTGAAGGCGAAGCCCGAGGTCGGCATTCAGTTCGGCGCCGGCGGCGCCACGACGCCGGAGGAGCTCGAGCAGGAGGGCACGCGCGACGTGGGCTACGCGATCGACCTCGCCCGGCGCTGCCTGGATGCGGGCGCCTACATGATCATGATCGAGTCCGAGGGCATCACCGAGGAGGTCACGAGCTGGCGCACCGACGTGGTCGCGACGATCGCCCGCGAGCTGGGCCTGGAGAAGGTCATGTTCGAGGCCGCCGACCCCGAGGTGTTCGGCTGGTACGTCAAGAACTACGGCCCCGAGGTCAACCTATTCGTCGACCACAGCCAGATCGTCCAGCTCGAGTGCCTGCGCCGCGGCATCTGGGGCACCAAGAGCCTCTGGGGACGCGTGCTGACCTATCCAGGGGAGTGAGCGGCGATGGCGTTAGAGGTGCGCGCCAAGCGGATCTACGAGGAGGCCGACCGCGGCGACGGCTACCGAGTCCTGATCGACCATGTATGGCCGCGCGGCGTCTCGCGCGAGCGTGCCGATCTCGACGAGTGGGCACGCGAGCTGGCGCCCAGCGACGAGCTGCGGCAATGGTTCGACCACGTCCCGGCCCGCTTCTCGGCGTTTCGCACCCGCTATCGCCGCGAGCTCGCCGCCCAATCCGAGCGCGTCGACGAGCTTCGCCACCGCGCCGCAAGCGGGCCGGTGACGATCCTCTACGCCGCTCGCGATCAAGAGCACAACAATGCCGTGGTGCTCGTCGAGCTCCTCCGCGCGGCTGAGAGCTAGGCTGCTCCGCCTTTCCGCATCACGAGGTGCGGGACACGCCGAGGATCGCCCGGGCCTCGCGGATCATCTGGTTGGTGAAGCCCCATTCGTTGTCGTACCAGGCCAGCACCTTGACCAGCGTGCCGTCCACGACCCCGGTCAGCTCGAGATCGACGATCGCGGCACGCGGGTCGCCGACGATGTCGGCGGAGACCAGCGGGTCCTCCGACACGCCGAGGATGCCTTGGTAGCGCTCGGTCGCGGCCTCCTGCCGGAACGCGTCATTGACCTCCTCGGCCGTGGTCGTCCGTGCGGCGACGAAGACGATGTCGGCGACGGAGCCCACCGGGATCGGTGCGCGCACCGCGATCCCGTCGAACCTGCCGGTCAGCACCGGCACGGCTCGGGTGGTCGCCTGTGCCGCCCCGGTCGAGGTGGGGACGAGGTTGGCGGCGCCGGCGCGCCCACGCCGGAAGCTCTTGCTGGGTCCGTCGACCAACTGCTGGCCGGCGGTGTAGGCGTGCACGGTGGTCATCACCGCTCGCTCCACGCCGATCCGCCGGTGGGCGACCTCGATTACGGGGGTGATGCAGTTCGTCGTGCAGCTCGCGCAGGAGATGATCTGCGGGTCGCCGTCCGGGCGGTTCACGCCGTGCACCACGGTGGGGACGGTCTCCGACTTCGTCGGTGCGGACAGGATCACGTATGACGCACCGGCCCGAACATGCTTGGTCAGGCCCTCTGCGGTGGTGAAGACCCCGGTGCATTCGAGTACCAGGTCGACGTCGAGGTCACGCCACGGCAGCGCGACCGGGTCACGCTCGGCGAACGCCGGGATCCGCCTGCCGTCGACGATCAGCGCGCCGTCCTCGGCGCTGACCTTGCGGTGATAGCGCCCGTAGACGGTGTCGTAGCGGATCAGGTAGGCGAGGTTCTCCGCGCTGGCGACGTCGTTGACCGCGACCAGCTCGAGACCGTCGCCATCCAGCAGCGTCTTCAGCGCCGCCCTGCCGATCCTTCCCAGGCCGTTGATTGCGACGTTGGGCATCTCACAGCACCAGCTCGAGTCCCATATCCCCTCCTCTCGCCTCGATCGACCGGCCGTCGATCACCTCCTTATCCAACTCTAGCCCTGAAACGCGTCGTGGACATACTCGCCGACGCTGAGCCCGCGCGCGTCGAGCGCCGCTCGGAGCTTGCGCCGGGCGTCGTGGATGGTCTTGTAGAGCGCTCCACGGGACGTGTCGAGGCGATCAGCCAGGACGTCGATCGGAACGTCGTTGAGCGTCGCGGCGACAAAAACCTCGCGCTGGTGCGGGCTGAGGTCGCTGTGGATCGCCTCCTGCAGGGCGTCCGACCAGTTGCCGCTCAACAGTGGGGGCGGTCAAGTCCACAGGTGAAGCGGGACGGTGGTGATGACCACTCCCGGCTGGCGTCGCAGGGCGCGTCGGAGTCGGCGGGCGGTGCCGTTGTGGAGCGGCCGGTGCCAGCGGCGCTTGACGATGAGCTCGGGCAGGACGACGGTCAGCGTGAGCTCGGATCGCTGGGTGCGCAGGGCGTTGATGTAGCACACCAGCGGCGCGACGACCGCGCGGTAGGGGGAGTCGACCACCTCGAGCGGCAGGTGATCGCCCCACGTTGCCCAGTAGCTCTTGAAGCGCGCCGCCTCGCCGCCACCGGGGCTGATGTGCACCGCCAGCACGGGCTGGCCCAGGGAGGCGGCATAGGCCAGAGCGCGCAGGCTGGACAGATCGAGGCGGACAATCGGCACGACCGCCAGATGCCGAAGCTGGTCGGGACTCTCGTCCTCCTCTGCTCGGTGGATGGCCTGCGGGCTGTCGCTCCCCTGGACGCGGAGGTGTCCAGGGACGATCGGATGGCGCGGCGCGGCGAGGTCGAGCGGCCTCAGGGCGAGGGCGAGGTGGACGCTGTCGTAGTGGCGGCGGATGCGCCAGGCGAGAAGCACGAGCAATGCAATCAACAGGAGCGCGACCCATGCCCCGTGGCTGAACTTGGTCACCGCGGCGATGACGAAGACGATGGCCGACAGCGCGGCCCCGACGGCATTGAGGAGCACGCTCCTGCGCCAGTGCTCCTCCCGCCGGCGCCACCAATGCACGACCATCCCGGCCTGGGAGAAGCTGAAAGCGACGAACACCCCCACTGCGTACACGGGGATCAGCGCGCCGGTGCGGCCCGCGAACACCACGAACAGGACCGCAGCGGCGACGGCGAGCACGATGATGCCGTTGCTGAACGCCAAGCGGTCCCCGAGCCGTAGGAACTGGCGCGGCGCGTGCCCGTTGCGTGCCATGAAGGACAGCAGCCGCGGAAAGCCGTTGAATGCGGTGTTGGCCGCCAGCAGCAGCACCAGCGCCGTAGCGACCTGCACATAGGCATACAGCGGCCCGGACCCGAAGCTGCTATGGGCCAGCTGCGAGAGCGCCGTCTGGTCAGAGCGCGGCACGATGCCATCCAGGTGCATCAGCACAACGAGCCCGGCGAACATCGCCACCAGCAGACCAACCATCAGCGTGAGAACCGTGCGCGCGTTGCGCGCCGCCGGCGGCTGGAACGCAGGCACGGCGTTGGAGATGGCCTCGATGCCGGTCATCGCCGTGGCGCCCGAGGAGAAGGCACGCAACACCAACAGCACGCCGATGCCCTCGATCGGCTCGAGGTCGACGACCGGGGCGGGAGCAAAGCCGCCCGTGGAGGCATCGACCAGCCCGACGACGATCAGCGCAACGATGGCCAGCAAGAACGCGTAGGTGGGCGCGGAGAAGATCGTGCCGGCCTGGTGCACGCCACGCAGGTTGCCTGCCAACAGGATCGCGATCGCGGCGAGTCCCAGCGGAACGGTGGCGTGGGCCAGGCCGGGGATGGCGGAGGTGATCGCCGCGACCCCGGCGGAGATCGACACGGCCACGGTCAGGACGTAATCGGTCATCAGGCTCGCCGCCGCGATCAAGGCCGGGACCTCGCCGAGGTTCTTGCCGGCCGCGATGTAGGACCCTCCACCGTGCGGGTAGGCCATGATGAGCTGACGGTAGGAGAGGCCCACCGCGACCATCAGCACGATGATCGCCACCGATAGCTCGAGCGAGAGCCCCAGCGCGCCGCTGCCGGCCAGCGCCAGCACGCCGAGCATCGCCTCGGGCCCGTAGGCGACCGATGAGAGCGCGTCGGACGAGAGGATCGGCAGCGCCACCGACTTGCGCATCCGCTCGCGCGCGACCGCGCTGCCGGTCAGCGGTGCGCCCAGCAACACCCGACGCCATGTCGACGCCGCGCGCCCTGACTGTGAGGCGCCGGCGCCCGCGTGCGGGGTAGCCACGATCTCTCCCGGGTCACCGGTCTCGACGAAGTCGACCGCCGTGAAGCGACCACGGCGGCCCGACTCCAAAGAGCGCGGAAACCGATGCAGACCCGGATCGACTGGCAGCGCATGCAGCCACGCTCGCCGCGGGGCCAGCACCTGTCCCCAGCGGCCACCCACCTGGCGCAGGACGGCGAGCTCCTCCTCGTCTATGCCAGCGACCGTGGACGCCGGACCGATGTCGGTCATCTCCTCGGCGAACACGCCTTCTCCCTCGCTGCCGCTGTGTCTACCGACTCGTGACACCAGACGAGCCTGAACTACAGCACGACGGGATTGCGGTGGGCCAGGTCACCGAGCAGCCGGTTGTCGGGTTCGCGTCCGGTCCTGGCCGCGCCGGTGAGCCTAGCGGCCTGAGCCCGTCGAGCGTCCATGACTGGGCTTCTCGACCGGGTACTCCTTGATGAAAGCCCGTAGCCACCGTAGACCTGCACGGCGTCGACGGTCACCTCCACCGATCATGAAGGCGTCCCTCCTGGGCGGCGTCCTCCGCGCGGACGCGCCGACGATCACTACCGGGATCGTCGTTCGTGTGCGCACGGCGTCGGCGGTGCCATTCTTCTCCGTCGGCATCCGGCCTGGGCCGGCTCCGAGCACCACCTCGCTCGCCCGGTGTCGCTCAGCCGTCTGGACGAGCGCCTTCGCCGGGGAACCCGCGACCACGCGGATCTCGTGGGTGACCGTACGGGGAAGCTCCGTCCCCACAGCCGCAAGTAGCGACGTCACGGCATCCGCATAGCGGCCCGGCCGGTCGTCGGGGCCGTTTCGCGGCCGGCGACGTATCGCCGGCAGGGCGCGGACGACGATCAGACGGCCGCCGCGGCCGACCCACCGCCCGCCGTGGGCGAGAGCGGCCCTGCTGCTCGGTGAGCCGTCATAGCCGACGACGACCACGTGCTGTGGGTAGCCGGCGCACGGCTCGCCTGCTCGTTGGTCTTGTCCCACGATGGTGGATCCCATGGTCTCGAGTATGGACCGGGGAGACCGGGCAGCAATGGGGAAGGACACCCATTCCGAAGCCGCCGGGAGGAAGGCGTAGCGAGGCAGAAACCGCGCTCGAGCAAATGGGTACTCCCACCCATGGACGCTTCGTGCTTCGTGCTGGATCGTGGCCGGTGGACACATCACTTCTATCCCCCGATTCCATGGGAGCTACCGGCCATGACCGAATCCGTTCAACATCCTCTCGAGTCCCCACCGAGTCAATGGACCGCGGGCCTGCGTTTCCGGCTCCGGAAGCGCGCAATCGACCGCGACCTCGCTGAAGGGGCTTACCCGAACTCAGATCCGGATCGGCGTCGCCGGGCGCGCGAGCTGACCGCCGAGAGCGAACGCACCAGGCTGGCTGCGGCCTTCGAACGACTGGTGGCCGCCGCCGAGGCGCCGGGGCTGACCGCTGCACCGGTGAACTGGCGCGCCGTGCGCGCGTCGGCTTCGCGCCTCACGGCGCTTGCCCGGAGGCTCAGAGCGCCAGACGACGTCAGGCCGCAAGGGGTCGCCCGCGCCGAGCTCCTTCTCACCCACGGCGGCAGCGCCCTGTACACGGCCGGCGACGGGTCAGACCTGTGGGACGAGCTCACCTCGACGCTGGTGGCGCTCTGACTCGGCCCATGGGCCGGCGTTGAGTCCAACCGCTCGTAGGCAACAACAACATGGGCGCGCGAGTGCTCCGGTGATTCCGGAGAAATAAATAGTTCTGTCATAGCCGGCCCTCCGCGCGCAGGCCGCCGCCAGTTCCTAGCCGTCCCCAGCCGGACCAGCGGTCGACACCATCCCGGCTCCGAGGGAGGGTCACCCTGCCGGCTCGCTCTCAAGGGCGGCGGGCAACGCGCCGGCGGAGTCGTCCACGCGAGGGCATCCGGTGCAGGCCTGATTCGGGCTCGGGTGGCGAGGTGCTCGGCGAGGCTCGCGGCCGCGGATCGTCGCCAACGAGACCAGACCGCCAAGCACGGCGATCGCGGCGGCGATCAGCATCGCCGTGCGAAAGCCCTCCGAGAAGTCGCCGGGTGCGACCTCGGTGGTGGCGCTGAGACCCGCGGCGGCCGGCAGCGCAGCGCTGGCGAGCAGCTGCGCGAAGCGGGCGGCGGCGTTGTTGACACCCGACGCGATCCCGGCCTGCTCGTCGGGGAGGGCGCCGAGCACGGTTGCGGTGAGCGGAGCGACGAAGATGGTCATCCCGAGGCCGAACACGAGCACACCGGGGAGGATCGATTCCAGGTAGCCGTCTCCCGGATCGATCCCGGACAGCAGGATCAGCCCGGCGGCGAGAACGAGCGGGCCGATGGTCATCGGCGCCCGAGCGCCGAGCCGCTCCCCAAGCTTTCCGGCCTGCGGGGAGAAGAGCAGCATGATCAGCGTGGCGGGGAACGAGGCCGCGCCGGCGGCGAGCGCGCTGTAGCCGAGCACGTCCTGGAGCTGGAGCGAGAGGAAAAAGAACGTCGCACCGATCGCCAGATAGTTGGCGACGGTCGCCAGGTTCGCGCCGGAGAACTGTCGCGAGCGGAAGACGCCCAGCGGGAGCATCGGCTCTACGGCACGACGCTCGACGAGCAGGAAGGCGATCAACAGCAGGCAGCCGGCGGCGGCGCTCGCGGCCACCACAGGATCATCGAGTCCGCGTCCCCCGGCCTCGACCAGCGCGTAGGTGAGGCCCGCCAAACCCAGGCTCACGAGTGCCGAACCGGTCCAGTCGGGTCGCCGCTCGCCGGTCCGAGGCGCTCGGCTCTCCGGCAGGTGGCGGACGCCGAGCCAGGCAGCGACGAGGCCGACCGCGACGACGATCGCGAACACCCAGCGCCACGAGCCGGCATCGACGAGCCAGCCGCCGAGAAATGGCCCGATCGCGCTCGAGATGCCGGACCATCCCGCCCACGCCCCGATCGCCGCGCCGCGGTCCTCGGCGGCGAAGCTCGCCTCGACGATCGCGAGGCTGGTCGGCACGAGCAGCGCCGCCGAGGCGCCCTGGAGGACGCGGGCGCCGATCAGCGCCTCCCCGGTCGGGGCGACCGCGCACAGGAGCGAGGTAGCGGCGAATCCGATCAGGCCGGAGTTGAAGACCCGGCGGCGCCCGTAGATGTCGCCGAGCGAGCCGCCGGTGATGATCAGCGCGCTGAGCGCCAGGAGGTACGCATTCATCACCCACTGCAGGCCGCCGAGCTCGAGCTCCAGGTCGCGCCCCATGGCCGGCAGCGCCACCGTGACGACGCTTGACTCGAGGAACGCCGCCCCCGAGCCGAGGATGACGGCGGCGAGCGCCCAGCGACCGCGCGCGGAGCTGTAGCGCAGCGCTCCAGCCTCAGCGCTCGCCCCGGGGCTGTCAGCCGCCTCCGCGTGCACTCCCGGCCGATCCTTCAGCTGTCATCGCGCTCCGGCGGCTCGTCCGCCCGGGCGAGCACCTGCCCGAGTGCGAGAGCGCCTTGCGCTTGCGCGCGCTCGTCGATCCCGATCAGGATCAAGGTGGCTCTCCAGCGAACACACTCGGATTCAACCCCAAGAGCCGCATGTCGCGGAGCATCGGCCCGAGGGAGTCCTCGTTGAGCCCCGACGGCTCCGCGACCCCGGACGTCATAGGCACGCACAACGGAGGTGACGCGAGGTAGTTCATCTTCACTTCCGGGTGAATCCGCCCCGTTGTCCCATCAGTTGTTCGCGCCTCACGCGCGCGGCTTCTTGCGTGCCGCTGGTTCCCGTTCAGCGATGATCTGCTCGCGCTCGGCGAGGCGGGTGGCGCGCCGGAGCTGGGCCTCCCGCTCGCGGCGTTCCGCGGTCGGGGACCCTGCTGCGAACGGGGGGACGCGCCGAGCGCGGCCCTGGTCGTCGATTGCGACCATCGTGAGGTAGGCCGAACTGGTGTGGCGGGTCTCGCCGGTGAACGGGTTCTCGGCCTCTACGCGGACCCCGACTTCCATCGAGGTTCGCCAAGCAGCGTTCACGCTTGCGCGCAAGGTCAGCACTTCACCCACGTGCACGGGGTGAAGAAACGTCAGCCGGTCGACCGCAGCGGTGACGACGCGCTGGCGTGCATGCCGGATCGCGGCGAGTCCAGCGGCCTCATCGCAGAGCTTCATCACGGTGCCGCCGTGGATGGAGCCGGCGCTGTTGGCGTCTTCGACGCTCATCCACTTGACGAGGATCGCGCGCCCCTCGCCGGGCGACGCTCCAGGATCAGTGTCACCCTTCGGCGGAGCGGGGTGGCCCCGTCGTTCATTATGGGGACCGTTCATTCGTCTGAAAACCCGCTCATCGCCGGCTCGGCCCGTAGCTTGCCTCGAGCGTCGTGCAGCATCTTGTGGAGGGCGCCGCGTGTCGTGCCTCGCCGCTCGGCGCGGTAAGTGTGCGGCTTGCTCAGGACGGCGAGGGGCGCGTCGTCACGGTCGCCCGAGTCGTTCCCGACGCTGAGCTCCTGAAAGGCATCGTTGATGCCAGGCGCCAGCTGCTTGCGGCGCTCGGCGGTCTGGGCGTTGGCCAAGGGATAGACGGGCTGCGTCATGTCGTCCTCCCTTCTAGGAAGAGCTGCGGATGTTTGTCCCATCACCTGTTCGCGTCTCACGCTCCTGGCTCCTTACGCGCCACGCCGGAGCAACTGGCGTGGCGCACGTTCCGGCCGCCGGCCTCGCGCTCGTCGAGTCGGAGGTTAGGTGAGCAGAGCCGTCGAGCAACCCGGCGCGAGCGACGACTGCCTGTCTGCGGCCGTCCCCGATCGCAACGCCGCCAGCGAGCAATGCGCGCTCCCGCAGCTCCCGATCCCGGTCGTCCTATCAGCGAGGCGCGCCGGTAAGCCAGCTCGGTCCTCGCTTCATCGTCGCCGCAGGCGCCCGCCCGCGGCGACTGAAACTCACCCCGCGAAAGCCCCGGGTAAGAACCCGCTCGGGACGGTCGCTAACGATGCAACGACCTCCCGAAAGGAGCCACAAGATGAACGCGATTGCAGCCACCCTGCGACCCATCCCATTCCCCTCGTTGACGCGATTGCGCGAGGACCCCCTCACCCAGGCCTTCACCCTGCTTCGGATCGGGTTCTTCGTCCTGCCGGTCCTGATGGGGCTCGACAAGTTCGCCGAGGTGATGAACGACAACTGGCCCGCCTACCTGGCCACCGAGTTCAACGACATCCTCCCGGGCAGCGCCCAGGACGCCATGTACACGGTGGGGGTCATCGAGATCCTCGCCGGGTTCGTCGTCCTCGTCGTGCCCCGTTTCGGCGGGCTGCTCGTCGCGGGCTGGCTCGGCGGCATCATCCTCAGCCTGCTGCTCGTCGGCGGCTACGGCGACATCGCCCTGCGCGACGTCGGCCTCCTGCTCGGCGCGCTCACGCTGTTCAGGCTCGCCGGCACCGAGTCGGCCGACCCACACGACCGCGGACTCGCTGAGTCGGCCGGGCGCGGAGCCGCCCAGCCGCTCGACCCCGGAGCAACCGCCTAGCTGGCGCAACCACGGCTACCCGGTGCAGGCAGCTTCGCCTGCACCGGGGCGCCAACCAGGAGATGGGTGCTCCTCCCTATGGTCATCGCACCGGGCCTGCACCGGTTCGTGCGTGCCCTTGCTCGGCTTTCGCTCGACCAGCGCCACTACCCGACCGGGTCGGTTCCTCGCGATCAAGCACCTAGCGAGCCGTTTCACTTCGAAACGAGCCTCCGCGCTGGCGGCGGACGACCTGGGTCGCCTCGATGCAGCGGTACTCCCCGACCGGGCCGCTCGGACGCTCGTAGCGCGCGAGCAGATCGCGGCTCCCACCCGGCTCTCGTATCTCGACCTCGATCAACTCGCTCGTGAGGGTGATCAGGTTGTACGAGGGGCGCGCGTAGCCACGCACGCGCCAGGTCGAGGCGGTGCCGGAATGGGCCAAGAACAGACCCGCCACCGGCCAAACGTGGGGTACGTGACGGTGTCCGCCGAGCACGACGTCCACCCCGGCCGAGCGCAGCACCTCGAGGGCATCGCCCGCGTCCCAGACCTGGTTGCGGTCCCGGCCGGTCCCGGGAATGGCCACGAGGTGGTGGTGCATAACGAAGATGCGGAGGGCTGGCGAGGCGGAGAAGGAGTCAAGGATCCATCCATACAGCTCGCGCCCGATCTCCCCGTCGTCCAGGTCCGGCTTCGAGGAGTCCACACAGACCACCTGCGCCTCTCCCTCTGGCGCTTTGACCGTCCGGGCGTGGGTGCGCTCGCCGAACAGATCCTCGAAGTGGAGGTACCCGACGCTGCGCGCGTCATGGTTACCGGGCACGTGAACTCGCTCGGCGGTCACGATCCTGTCGAGGCGCTCGCGTGCGTACTCGAACTCCTCGCGGTAGCCGTTGGCGGTGAGGTCACCGGCGACCACGACGAGGTCCGGCTCCTCGGCATTGATCTCCTCGATGGCCGAGTCGAGCAGCTTCTCCTCAAAGCGGGCGTCGAGCACGTGGATGTCGGAAAGCTGTGCGATGCGCATCAGGCTTCTACCTTGGAGCTGCCTCTCGGTCGATGATCCGCCCTGTCGCGTGGGTCGCCATGTGCTGCTCCCTTCGGAGCTCGCCCTGCGGTCACTCTAGGGATCGTGACCCAGAGGGGCAGCCAATGCGTCGAGCGCCGCCCGATAGCCGCGGGCGAACTCGTCGAGAGAGGGCGGATCGCCTCAGCAAACGGGTCCGGCAGACGGTCGGAGGGTTGACGTGTGTCTGTAGCCGCTTGGTGCGCGAGAAGGGGTACGCCGCCACTGCCCCGGTACAGGCGGCCCGACACCGCATAGACGTCCCTGGAGCTGACCCTGGAGTAAGGAAGCTCACGGCCAGCAGCGAGGGAACCTCGCCCGGGGCGTATCGTCGGCGAGGACACGACGAAAGGAGCCGTCCCGATGCGGGCCAACATTGTTCCCGGCGCCAAGTTCCCCGACTACGAGCTCACCGACACGGACAAGGAGCGCCACAAGCTGAGCGAACTGCAGGGCATCGACCCGATGATCCTGATCCTCTCTCGCGGGCACTTCTGTCCCAAGGATCACCAGCAACACCTCGAGCTGGCGGCGTTTTATCCGAAGATCGCGGTCGCCTACGCCAAGATCGTGACCATCAGCACCGACAACATCCTCGAGGCACGCGAGTTCAAGGCCTCGGTGGGTGCGCAATGGCCCTTCCTTTGCGATCCCGGCCGCAAGGTGCAGCAGGACCTGGGGATCCAGGAATACACGGACCCCCACCACGATCCGATGATCCCGCACACGCTGGTGCTGGATCCGGGCCTGGTAATCCACAAGATCTACAACGGCTACTGGTTCTGGGGCCGTCCCTCGCCGGAGGACCTGCGCCAGGACCTGCGCGAGGTCACTCGCAAGATTCGCCCAGATTGGGATCTAGGCGCGGAGGGGCTTCGCGAGGCCTGGGACGCAGGCGATAAGTCGGACTTCTGGCCGTACGACGACGAGGCGTTTCAGGAGATCGAGGCGATCGTCAGCGCCAGCCACCGCTGAGCCCCGCTCCAGCACCCGGCGTCACGCAGAGCGCAAGGTCAGGGCCGCGGAACTCGGGTAGAGATTTCCGCCCGGGTCGGCTACCTGCCCCAGAGCGGCTGATCGGCCTTGGCCAACCGACACGGCGGTGTACCGTCATCCCGCGGCCGGGCCGGTTCGTAAAACCGAATGTACCCACCATGCTTGCCGGCCCGCACAGGTCGCACACGCTGGCGCTGCCAGCGACCCTGCTCATCGGCTGCGCTTTCAGCGCGGGGGTTCACATTCGCCTCGCCCCGGGCCACGTGGCAGAGTCCGCGCCGCTCGGAGTCGGCTTCGTCGTCGCCGGGGCGCTGCTTCTCGTGCTGGGCGTCGGTGCCTTCGTCCGGCCGCGGAGCGTGAGGCTCCCGGTCGCGATCGCCGTTGTGATCGCGGTGCTGATCGGTGCCTACGTCCTCAGCCGCACGGCGGGCCTGCCCGTCCTCCATCCCGAGCCGGAGGCGGTGGATGCGATCGGAGTGATCACGAAGGCAGTCGAGCTTGCAGCGCTTGCGCTTGCGCTTCAGCTCGAGGTAGACAACCGCGGCCGGCCCGTGCCGCCGCCAAAGCAAAGGAGCACCACATGGACAGCTCACTCACCAGCCCGACCCGCCGGCTAGTGATCGGCGCTCTGATCGCGGCGCTCGCTGCCGCCTTTGGCCTCGCGCTCGCGGGGCTCAACGGCCACGGCACCGTTCCTGCCACGGCCCACGACGAGGCGATCGAGTCGCACGCGTCCTCGAAGGCAAGCGGCCGTGAGCTCCGCTTCCACGACAAGATGAGGAGGCTCTGGGAGGACCACATCGTCTGGACCCGCCTGACGATCGTCTCCTTCGCCGAAGGGAACCCGGACCTCCAGCCGACGCTCGACCGGCTCCTGCGCAACCAAGAGGACATCGGTGACGCGATCAAGCCCTTCTACGGCCGCAAGGCGGGCAACGCCCTGACCGAGCTGCTGACGGAGCACATCAACGGCGCCGTCGATCTCCTCGTCGCTGCGAAGTCCGGCGACCAGCAGCAGTTCGAGGACGCCAACGCGGCTTGGTACGACAACGGCCAGCAGATCGCCGACTTCCTGCATCGGGCCAACCGCCGCAACTGGGGCCGGAACGAGATGCGCTCGCTGATGCGGAAGCACCTCGACCAGACCCTGGCCGAGGGGGCACACCGCCTCGCCGGCGACTACGCCGCGGACATCCAAGACTACGACGCGATCCACCGGCACATCCTCAAGCTGGCCGACGAGCTGAGCGACGGGATCATCGCCCAGTTCCCGGGGCGCTTCGACTGAAGCGTCCCCGACGAGCACGAGGTGCGACCGCCCGGTGGCCGTCGGGCGGTCGCTTGCCTCGCAGAGCGCCAACCAACCGTCTTATCGACTTATCGGCCCGAGCACCGTCGGCGGAGGGCCTCCGCAAGCACGACGGCGTCGTTGTGTCGCTCGTCGCGGGCCGCGAACAGCAACGAAACACGCCTGCGCCTAGCCTCCCGAGCCAACGCGTCCAGCTCCTCGCCATGCTCTGCGAGCTCGTCGAGGTGAAGCTCCGCACCAGCATCGCGGGCAGCGATTTCCGAGCGCTGTCATCGAGACTGCGCCGCTGCGCCCGAGGCACACGCCGCCAGCTCGTAGCCGCGCGGCATGTCGCGGCGCAGAGCGGCGAACGCGATGCCGCCGACGACCAGGGGCAGCCAGAAGAGGATCACGCAGTAGCCGAGCACCGCCGCGGCCGTGCCCGCGGCCGGCGCCCCGTAGACGATCAGGGTCCCGATCAGCCCGCCGTCGATGCCGCCGATCCCACCCGGGATCGGCAGCAGCCCGCCGAGCTGGCCGATCAGGTAGCCCATCAGGACGACGGTGAGCGGGACGGAGAGGCCGAAGGCGTGGAAGGTCGCCCACAGCACCGCGTTGTCGAAGACCCAGTAGCCGACCGACCCCGCCAGCACACGGCGGTTTCCCGAGCGCAGGATCTGCAGCGCCTCGGCGGTGCCGTCGACCACCGCCCGCCGCGTAGCGCTGAGCCATCGGCGCAGGCGGGGCGCCTCCGGGTCCGAGGGGCGGCCGGGACCAAGGCGGGGAATCGCAACCACCGCGGCGAGCGCCAGCGCAGCCACGGCCGCCGGAAAGGCGGTCAGCCAGAGCGACAGCTCCGGGCCGAGCAGGCCGAGCGCCATCACGGTCCCGAGCACCGCGACGGCGACGAAGTTGACCCCGCTCTTGATCAGGAAGAAGGCGACCGAGCGGCGGGCGATTCGCTCGCCGCCCATGCCTCCGCGGTGCAGGACGATCGCGATCAGGACGCCGAGTGCGGCGACCGCCTGGAGCGCGCGGCGGCGCAGCGTGGACGCCTGAAACTCGCGCGGCAGCTCGGCCGGCGAGGGCGCGGAAACCGCGATGTCGGGTGCAGGCGAGATGCGCGCCTCGGCTGGCATGCTCAACGCTGGGCCACTTGACGACAGAGTTAAGGGCTCGTGCCCTCGACGGCCATGCGCTCGCCGCGATCCGGGTCCGCGGCGCAGAGGTCGGCGAGGTCGACATCGGCCCGATCTGCGTGGCGCCGTTCCAGCGCCGTCATGCCGGGGGTTCGCGAGGCGGCCGCCATCTCGCCGCGGACCACGGCGCCTACCGCGACGGCGCCAGCGCCTCGCCCTTGCCGGCGATCGACTCGATCAGCTCCGCCCAGGATTCGTCGAAGGCCTCGGCGCCGTCACGCTGCAGCCGCGCGGCGAGCCCGTCGAGATCGACACCTGCCGCTTTGTATTCGCCCAGCACCTCGTCGGCGTCGCCCCCGTCGGCGGGGAGCGGATCGCGAACCTGGCCGTGTTCCGAGAAGGCGAGCAGCGTCGTTTCGGGCATCGTGTTGATCGTAAACGGGGCGGCCAGGGCGTCCACGTAAAGGACGTCCGATGCCTCGGGGTCCTTGGTGCCGGTGCTCGCCCACAGCAGGCGCTGCGGCCGCGCACCCTCGTTCTGAAGCCGCTGCCAGCGCTTCGAGTCGAGCAGCTCCCGGTAGGCCTTGTAGGTGCGCATCGCGACGGCGATCCCGAGCCGACCGCGCAGCCCATCGGGGACCTCGTCGGACACGGCCTTGTCCCAGCGGCTGACGAAGAGCGATGCCACCGAGGGCACCGCCGGATCGA
>JBOGZH010000013.1:0-1816 GCA_050697095.1 Solirubrobacterales bacterium | reverse complement strand
CCTCGGCCCCGGCCGCGCCCCCGGCCCGGATGCCTCCCGCCTGCGGCGCGGGGTCAGCGCGGCGCGGCGGGCGGTGATCGACGGCACCGGGGAGGCGTTGGGAATCCTCCGCACGGGAAACCGCCGTGTGCTGGCCGGGTCCGTCGGCTACTGGGCGTTCGACAACGCGGTGCTCTGGGCGACCTTCCATGCCTTCGGCCTCTCCCCCCCGCTCACGATCATCCTGATCGGCTATCTGATCGGCCAGCTCGGCGGGCTTCTGCCGATCCCAGGCGGGATCGGCGGCATCGACGGCGGGCTGATCGGGACCCTGATCGTCTACGGAGCGCCGGCGGCGGGCACCGCGGCGGCGGTGCTCGGCTACCGCGTGATCCTCTTCTGGCTGCCCCTGATCGTTGGTGGAATCGCTTTCGCGGCGCTGCGCCGCGACATGCCCAGCGGCGGGGAGCTGGCCGCGTGCAGCTCCGCCGTCGCCATGCAGTCCGCTCCGCGGGTCCGCTACTCGGTCTCGTAGGCGCGGTGAACGTCAGTCCTGAGACACGCGCCCGCGAAGCGCCGCGAGCGCGAGGCCGGTGCCGACCGCTCCGGCCCCGGCGATCGCCGCGACGGCGCCGGCGATGTCGGCCGGCTCCCACCCCTCGGTGATCAGCGAGCGCATCCCCTCGAGCAGGTAGGTGACCGGGTTGAGCGTGGCCGCGGCCTCCAGCCAGCCGCTCATGTAGTCGAGCGGCACGTAGCTGGTGGTGAGAAAGACGAACGGAAGGAAGAGCAGGAAGCTCGAGTTGACCGCGGCCGGGTTTCCGGTCTTCAGCGCGATCGCGTAGGGAAACCCGGTGTACGCGAGCCCCCATCCCGCCGCGAGCGCGATGAACGCCAGGACCCCGAGCGGACCGGTCTCGAAGCCGACGCCGGCGATGAACCCCACGGCGACGATCCCGATGCCGAGAGCGAACATCAGCACCAGGTCGGCGACCATCAGCCCGAGCAGCAGCGCGAGCCGGTGCACGGGCGTAACCGCGAGGCGGTCGAGGTAGCCGCTCTGGATGTCGATCACGAGCATCGGCGCGCGTGAGAGCCCGGTGAGCGAGAACAGCATCGCCACCGGGAGCTGGAACGCCTCGTAGTCGAGGCCGGGGCCGCTCTGGATCACCTGCCCGAGGGCCGCGACGACGACCGCGAAGAAGAAGATGCCGACGATGAGCGGCGGAATCGTCCCCTCGATGTCGCGCGGCAGCGAGCGCAGCGCCCGCCCGGCGACCGTGCGAACGTCGTGCCAGAAGCCGGCGTGGCGGGCGCGAATCGACCCGGTCGGCGCGGGCACCCGCGCGGCGTGCTCCGCCGTGCTCAAGACTCGTCCTCCCGGAGGCGGCCGCCCGTCGCGTTGAGGAAGACGTCGTCGAGCGTCGGGGTCCGCAGGGTGAGGTGGTGAACCTCGATTTCGTGGCGGTCGAGCGCGGCCGCGACCGGCGTCACCGCCGTCGCCCCCTCGGCGACGCTCAGCGTGAGCTCGCCGTCGCAGAAGTCCACCCGCTCCACACCCGCCACCGACCCGACAGCCTGCCTCGCCCTGTCGGCATTGCCGTTAGCGCCGACGGCGATCACGATCACGTCGGAGCCGATGCTGCGCTTGAGCTCAGCCGGCGTGCCGTTGGCCACCAGCCGCCCTCGATCGATGATCCCGACCCTGTCCGCGATCGAGTCGGCCTCCTCGAGGTACTGGGTCGTGAGGAAGATCGTCATCCCCAGCTGCTCGTTCAGGCGGCGGACCTCGTCCCACACCCGGGCCCGGCTGATCGGGTCGAGGCCGGTGGTCGGC
>JBOGZH010000012.1:0-6240 GCA_050697095.1 Solirubrobacterales bacterium | reverse complement strand
AGGCTGAACCGCACCGCCGGGGAGGATAGTTACGGTGGCGACCGATGACGGCGTTCACCGAGCTGGCAGGAATCGAGCTCCCGATCGTCCAGGCCGGGATGGGTGGCGGCGTGGCGCGCCACCGGCTCGCCGCGGCCGTGTCGGAGGCCGGGGGCTTGGGGACGCTCGGGATTCTCGACCCGCCGCGGCTCGCCGAGGAGCTGGCCGCGGCGCGCCGGCTCACCGACAGGCCGCTCGCCGTGAACCTGCTCCTCCCGTTCGCTCGCCGCGCCCACTGGGAGGTGGCCCGAGAGGCGGACGTCGTGGTGACCTTCTGGGGACGGCCACGGCGCCGAACGGACGGGCGGTGGGTCCACCAGTGCGGATCCGTGGAGGAAGCGCTCGCGGCCCATGTGGCCGGCGCCGACGCCGTGATCGCCCAGGGTGTCGAAGCGGGAGGGCACGTCCGCGGACTGGTGCCCGCGATGAGCCTGCTCGACGCCATCAAAGGGGCGCTGCCGCGCGACTTTCCGGTTCTCGTCGCGGGCGGGATCGCGACCGCCTATGACGTTCGGCGGGCGCTCGAGGGCCGCGCCGATGCCGCGGTGCTCGGCACCCGCTTCGTGCTCAGCGAGGAGAGCGGCGCCCAGGACGGGTACAGGCGTCGCCTGGTCGAAGCGAGCGACACCGTGCTGACGGAGCTGTTCGGCGCCGGGTGGCCGCGCGCACCGCACCGCGTCGTCGGCAACGAGGCGACGCGACGGTGGCTTCGCAGCGGGCGGCGCGGGCCGGCGTGGATCCGCGCGGTCAACACCCTCGGCGGCCCGGTCGTCGCGCGCCTTCCGGCCTCCGTTCAGGATCGCGCCGTCGCCGCCCAGACAGCCCGGAGCCCGCTGCTCTCCCCCCAGCCGCCCGTCGAGGGCTCGCCCGAGGCGCTGCTCGACGCCGGGCCGCTCTACGCGGGAGAGAGCGTCGCGCGGATCGACGCCGTCCGCCCCGCGGCGGAGCTCACGCGCGGTCTCGTTCCCTGAGCCCCCTGATCGGGGTCAGCCGGAGGCCCAGCCCCTCGAGCGCTCGAGCGCCCGCCGCCACTCGGCGAGCAGCGCCTCGCGCTCGTCCTCGCCCATGCGCGGCTCGTAGCGCGCCGCCCCGCGCCACATCCCCGCGACCTGGTCGAGCTCCCACACGCCGGTCGCGATCCCGGCCAGGTACGCGGCGCCGAGCGCGGTCGTCTCGGCGATCTCGGGCACGATCACCGGCACCCCCAGGATGTCCGCCTGGAACTGCATCAGCCACCGGTTTGCGACCGCGCCGCCGTCCGCCTTCAGCGCTTCGAGCCGCTTCCCGAACGCCGCCTCCTGCGCCCGCACCGCGTCGACCGTCTGGTAGGCGATCGACTCCAGCGCGGCCCGCGCGAGGTGGGCGCGGCCGGTCCCCCTGGTGAGGCCGACGATCGTGCCGCGTGCGTAGGGGTCCCAGTGAGGGGAGCCGAGCCCGGTCAGCGCGGGGACGAAGTACACGCCGTCGTTTCCTTCCAGCGACGCCGCGAGCCCCTCGGTCTCCTCCGCCGCGGCGATGATCCCAAGCCCGTCGCGAAGCCACTGCACCGCCGCGCCGGTGACGAACACCGATGCCTCGAGCGCGTAGTCGGTCTCCCGCTCCAACCCCCACGCGACCGTCGTCAGCAGTCCCTCGCCCGCTTCGGGCGCCTCGGTTCCGGTGTTCAGCAGCACGAAGCTCCCCGTCCCGTAGGTGTTCTTCGCCTGCCCCGCGTGATGGCAGGCCTGGCCGAACAGCGCCGCCTGCTGATCGCCGGCGATCCCGGCGACCGGCAGGTCGCCTCCCAGCTCCCCGGTGCACCCGTACACCTGGGCAGAGGGGACGGGCTCCGGCAGCCGGCCGGGATCGACTCCGAGCAGCTCACAGAGGTCGGGATCCCAGCGAAGCTTGCGAATGTCGAACAGCATCGTTCGAGAGGCGTTCGAGTAGTCGGTGACGTGGCGACCGGTGAGCTTGAAGACGAGCCACGAGTCGATCGTCCCGAAGGCCGCCCCCTCCACGTCGGCGTTCTGGATCAGCCACTCGATCTTCGTCCCCGAGAAGTAGGGGTCGATGACGAGGCCGGTGCGCTCCCGCACCAGCGCCTCGTGCCCCGCGGCCTTCAGCTCGTCGCAGCGCGCCGCCGTGCGCCGGTCCTGCCACACGAGCGCGCGGTGCATCGGCTCGCCGCTGTCGGGATCCCACGCGACCACGGTCTCGCGCTGGTTCGTGATCCCGATCCCGAGCAGATCGTCGGCCTCGATCCCCGCGTCGCCGATCGCCTCGGCGGCCACGCGCCGGGTGCGGGCCCAGATCTCCTGTGCGTCGTGCTCGACCCACCCCGGCCGCGGGAAGTGCTGCTCGAACTCGCTGTACCCGCGCCCGCGGATCGCCCCCTCGCGGTCGAAGACGAGACACGTCGTCCCGGTCGTCCCCTGGTCGATCGCGAGGATCACGGGCGCTCCTCGAGCCACGCCCGGATCGCATCGGAGTGCTCACCCAGCATCGGCGGTGCGCGGTGCTCACGAGCCTCGCTGCGATCGAAGCGCAGCGGCGGGCCCGGGGTGCGGATCGGGCCGAGCGCGGGGTGCTCGGTCTCCACGATCAGGCCCTGCGACAGGACCTGCGGGCTCGCGTACACGTGGTCGAGGGACTTGACCTCGCCGGCCGGGATCCCGTGCTCCCGGAATCGCTCCACCCAGCTCGCGGCCGTGTCACCGCCGAGGCGCTCGGAGATCAGCGGGTCGAGAGCGTCCGAGTTCTCGAGCCGCGCCTGGTTGGTCGCGAACCGCGGGTCCCCGGGGTCGATCTCGAGCAGCGCGGCGAAGCGCCTCCAGATCGGCTCGTTGCCGACCGCCACCTGGATCACCCCGTCGCGGCACTCGTAGGTCCGGTACGGGGCGATGCTCGGGTGCCGGTTACCCCCGGGCTCCGGGACCTCCCCGCCGATCAGGTAGCGGCCGCCCTGATAGGAGTGGGTCGCCACGACCCCGGCGAGCAGCGAGGTGCGGACGATCTGGCCACCGCCGCCGCGGTCGCGCTCGCGCAGGGCCGCGAGCACCCCGTACGCCCCGAACATCCCCGCGAGGAGGTCGGCGATCGGGACGCCCACCTTGGTCGGCTCGCCAGGCGGGCCCGTGAAGCCCATCAGGCCCGCCTCCCCCTGGATGATCTGGTCGTATCCCGCCCGCTGCGACTCGGGGCCGTCGTGACCGAACCCGGTGATCGAGAGCACCACGAGGCGGGGGTTCAGCTCGAGCAGCCGCTCGTGGCCGACCCCCAGCCGCTCGAGCACGCCCGGACGGAAGTTCTCCACCACCACGTCGGCCCGCTCGACCAGCCGCTCGAGCACCGCCACGTCGCCGCTTTCCTTGAGGTCGAGGACGATCGACTCCTTGTTCCGGTTCACGCTCAGGAAGTAGGTCGATTCGCGCCGTCCCTCGGGACCGACGAAGGGCGGCCCCCACTCCCGCGTGTCGTCGCCCTCGGGGCGCTCAACCTTGAGCACCCGGGCGCCGAGATCGCCGAGCATCATCGCCGCATAGGGCCCCGTCACGACCCGCGACAGGTCCACCACCAGAAGGTCCGCCAGCGGCGGTCCGCCGTCGCCGCGTGCCGCGTCCGGGGCGGTCACACCCGCCCCTCCGGCTTGGCTTCCCCCTCGGCCGCTCCCGGCCGCAGCAGCATCGTCAGCCCGAGGATCGCCATGAACGCGGCGAACAGGTCACGCAGCGTGTCCGCCGGAATCTCGAGCGCCACCAGCGCCCCCCCGACGGCGGCGACGGCGCCGCCGAGGCCGAGGATCGCGGACTGGCGCAGGTCGCCGAGCCCGTGCCTTCGCGTCGAGATCACGCCGACGGTGGCGGTCGGGACCATGAACGCGAGCGCGGTCGCCTGTGCCTCCTGCTGCGCGAACCCCGACGCTGCCACGAGCACGGCAACGAGGATCACGCCGCCGCCAATCCCGAAGAACGATGAGACCGCGCCGACCAGCACGCCGAGCGCGACAAAGCCGAGAACCTCGATCACGTCAGCAGGAGATAGATCGAGGTGCACACCAGCAGCGCCCCGAAGGCGCGGCGCGCGAGCGTGTCGTCCACCCTGGAGAGAAGCAGCGCTCCGATCGGGGCCCCGAGCGCGCCGCCCACGAACAGGGCGGCCGCGGTGCCGAGCCGCACCTCGTCGGAGGCGCCGTAGGTGATCGCGGCGGCGAGCGCGAGCACCACCACCGCGCCCAGTGAGACGGCGTGCGCCTGGCGCTGGCGGAGGTCTGCGAGCGAGACCAGCATCGGCACCATCACCCCGCCGCCCCCGATTCCCAGCAGGCCGGCGAGGAAGCCGGACGCGACCCCGATCACGAGCAATGTCCCGGTCATCTGCGCGAAAGGTAGACGCGGAGGATGTCGCGGAGCTGCCGGCCGCGGTGGAGGAACCCCCCCGGAGTGCGGCCCGTGGTGCGATGCTCGAGGTCGAGCTCGATCTCGCGCACCGCGTACCCGGCGCGCGCCGCGTCGATGTCCAGCCCGGTCTCGAGCCCGAATCCGGCCGCGAACGGAACCAGGTCGCGCAGCACGCCGGCGCGCATCGCGCGCTGGCCGGACAGCGGCGCCTCGAGACGCACGCCCCCGAGGCGCTCGACCGTCCAGCGGGAGAACCTCACCACGATCCCGAGCCCACCACCGACGCGGCGAGCGAACGTGGCGATCGCGATGTCGCACTCGCCCCGCTCCACCGCCTCGATCAGGGGCCCGAGCCTCGCCGCGGAGGAGCCGAGGTCCGCGTCGCAGAGCAGCACGACCCGCGCGTCGTCCCCGAGGTCGCTCAGGACCGCCTCGGCGGTCGCGCTCACGTTCGCGCCCTTGCCGTGCGGGCGCCCGCGGCTGACGACCTGCGCCC
Organism: Solirubrobacterales bacterium; assembly: GCA_050697095.1. Lineage (GTDB taxonomy): Bacteria > Actinomycetota > Thermoleophilia > Solirubrobacterales > 70-9 > DASPWW01. Next base: position 1,326 of record JBOGZH010000012.1, on the reverse strand, counting down.
CGGCGGCGAGGCCGATCTCCGCCGTGCCGTCCGCGGACGCATCGTCCGCGACCCACACCGCGGCGGCCGGGAAGGCGTCGCGGAGCGCCCCGAGGGTGTCCCGGAGCCGCTCCGCCTCGTTACGCGCCGCGACGATCACGATCGGGACCCGGGCGGGGTCCGCGGGCGGCCCCGCTGGCGGATCCGGTGGCACGGGCGGGTATTGTGCCGCCACTCACAGATGGCGGATGTCGAGGCCCACATCACAGGCACCGTGTGGAAGATCGAGGTTTCGGTCGGCGACGCGGTCGGCGAGGGCGACACGGTGGTGATCCTCGAGTCGATGAAGATGGAGATGCCGGTCGAGGCGGAGGATCCGGGGAAGGTGTCCGAGATCCGCTGCGAGGAGGGCCAGTCCGTGTCCGAGGGCGACGTGCTGGTCGTTCTAGTTTGAGCACCCGCGAGCTCGCCGGCGGCAAGCTCCTCCTTGACCACCCCGCCGAGGCCGTCGCCCGGCTGACGCTCTCGAATCCCGAGCGGCGCAACGCGCTCGACCACGACGTCCTCGACGCGCTCACCGAGGTGCTGCCCGAGCTCGACCGGGGGATCGAGGTCCGGTGCGTGGTCCTGACCGGCGCGGGCGGCACGTTCTCCGCCGGCTACGACATCGCGGGCTTCGAGGACGGGTCCTTCGAGCGCGACGCCGAGGCGCTCGTCGCCCACCCCTTCCACGCCGCGATGGAGGCGGTCAGCACCCATCCCTATCCGGTCCTGGCGGCGATCGACGGGCCGTGCCTGGGGGGCGCGCTCGAGCTCGCCGTGCGCTGCGACCTGCGGCTCGCTTCCGAGAGGGCGAAGCTCGGCATGCCGCCCGCGAAGCTCGGGCTGATCTACGGCCACACCGGTCTGGAGAGGTTCATCGAGGTGGTCGGGGTGGCGCGCACGAAGGAGCTCTTCCTCACCGGCCGCATCCTCTCGGCGGCGCGCGCCGAGCGGATCGGCCTCGTGCACGAGGTGGTGCCCGACGGGGAGATCGAATCCGCCGCGGTGGCGCTCGCGTCGGAGATCGCCGCCAATGCCCCGCTCGCGACGCGCGCCAACAAGCACATCATCGAGACGCTGGCCCGCTTCCCCCGCCTCACCACCGAGCAGGAGCGCGAGCTGGTCGAGCTTCGCCGCTCGTGCTTCTCCTCGGAGGACCTACGGGAGGGAATCCGCGCCTTCGAGGAGAAGCGAAAGCCGCGCTGGCAGGGCCGCTAGATGGTTGATTCCATGGCCGCGTGCGCCCGGGGGCGCGCGTGGCCGAGCAGATCAAGGACGCAGGGCGCGAAGTGTGCTCCCTGCACA
>JBOGZH010000011.1:0-3490 GCA_050697095.1 Solirubrobacterales bacterium | reverse complement strand
CCTCTGGGCCGCCCGGCGCCTGCATGACGCCGTCGAGGGTCAGGAAGGTGTTCACGATGAGCTCTCGCATGTGCGGGGGTTCCTTTCTGTGGCGTTCGATCTAGTGACCGGCTCAGGCTGGGAAACTCATCGGGTGCCGCTGCCTCGTTCGCGGGCGCAGCGATCGTGGCTCCGCGTGAGGCTCCGCCGGCCGCTCCACTCCAGCAGCATCTCGATCCTCCTGGGGTCTGCCTTTAGGACCGCGGGCGGCAGCAATAATCATCGGCCGCCGTGGCGGCTCGTCGAACTCAGCTCCTGGTCAACGTGATGTCCATCCAGGGACGCCAGCTCCCGTCATCACCCAGTTGCTCCCAATGGCCGATGATGGTGTTGCCGTCGTCGCTGAAGGTGCCTGCGAATCGATCACTCTCGCTCTGCATCTTCCAGACCAAGGCCCCATCTTCTTCTGTAAGACTCGCCTCGTAGGCGTTCGACCCGTCGCTCCCGAAATACTGCGTGATGTACGCCCCGCGTGAAGGCTCATACCCGATGATTTCAGCGCCCTCGACACTCTCGTCGCCGACCCGTGCCTCCACGCCGTGTAGAAGGCCGAACCCGCCGGGCAGCCATTCGTAGGTGTCCGTGGCGTCGATCTCGACGCCCGGAGTCGACGAGCTCGGCTTGGTCCGTCCCGTCGTATGCCACTTGCCGACAAGTGCTTCCAAGCGCTTGTGCTCAGGAACGTTCATCGCGCCGACCGTCACGCGGCCTGGGCGGAGAACACCCGCGGGGGGCGTCGAAGGTCCGCTGAGCTCTCAGCTCCGTCGCGCTCATCGCTGCTTCCTTTCCTCGAGGTACTCCTCCACTATGTCGAACCTCCGCTCCCACAGCTCGCGACGCACGGCGGCGACCCGATTGCTCTCGATAGCGTCGGGACATGCGAATCGAGATTCGCCACCTGGGGGCCGGCGACGAAGCCGCCGTGCTCGCCGCCCCGGCGCTGTTCGACCAACCCCCCGACCGCGACGCGACGCGACGGTTCCTCGCGGAGCCCACCCATCACCTGCTTGTCGCCTACGACCCCGCCGGCGAGCCGGTGGGCTTCATCTCAGGCGTCGAGACGACGCACCCGGACAAGGGCACCGAGATGTTCCTGTACGAGCTCGGGGTCGATGCGCCGGCGCGCCGCCAGGGCGTCGGGCGATCGCTCGTCGAGGCGCTCGCCGCCCTCGCCGAGGAGCGCGGCTGCTACGGCATGTGGGTCGTCGTGGACACCGACAACGTCGCGGCGCTGAGGACCTACGAGCGAGCCGGCGCTGGCAAGAGCTCGCCTCAGGTGATGTTCGACTGGAGCTTCGGCGACGGGACCCGCCCCTAGATGGCTGCGATCGAGATTCAGGCGATGAGCAAGCCTTCGGCTCGGTCCAGGCCGTCGCCGGCCGACCTAACCTGAGTTCTACGTGGGATCGCAGACGATCGACAGGACCGCGACGACGACGGCCGACGTCGACGTCGTCTACGCGCTGTTGAGAGACAGCGCCACGTGGCCCGAGTGGACGCCGATCGACTCCTTCGAGCTCGAGCGAGCCGCGCCGGACGAGCCCCACGGCGTGGGCGCGATCCGCGTCTTCCGCACCGGCCGCTACACGATGCGCGAGGAGATCATCGAGCTCGTCCCCGGACGGCGCTTCAGCTACGCGTTGCTCTCCGGGCTCCCGGTCCGCGACTACCGCGCCGACATCGACCTCGAGCCGACCGAGGAGGGCACCTTGATCAGCTGGCACACGTCGTTCGTCTCCAAGCTGCCGGGAATGGGCTGGCTCATCCGCCGCCGGCTCGCCGGGATCACCGAGCGGTTCGTGCAGGGCCTGGCCGCCCACGCGGGGCGACTCCCCCCGAGCTGACGCTGAGGCATGCTTGGGTGATGGCCGAGCCGGGAGGGATCCGCTACTCGAGCACCGCCGGGCGCTGGCTTCTGAGCGTCACGGTGCTCGGCTCGAGCATCGCCTTCCTCGAGGCGACGGTGGTCAACGTCGCCCTGCCGGAGATCGGCTCCGACCTCGGCGCGGACGTCGCCGGCCTGCAGTGGATCATCAACGGCTACCTGCTGACCCTCGCCGCGCTGATCCTGCTCGGGGGCTCGCTCGGGGACCGCTACGGGCGGCGCCGGATCTTCAACCTCGGGGTGATCTGGTTCACCGGGGCGTCCGTGCTCTGCGCGATCGCGCCGAACGCCGAGATCCTGATCGCCGCCCGGGTGATCCAGGGAATCGGCGGGGCGTTGCTCACCCCCGGCAGCCTGGCGATCATCGAGTCCACCTTCCACCCCGACGACCGCGGGCGCGCGATCGGAGCGTGGTCGGCGCTGGGGGGGATCGCCGGCGCGATCGGCCCGCTGGTCGGCGGGTGGCTGATCGAGGCGGTGAGCTGGCGGGCGATCTTCTTCATCAACATCCCGCTCGGCGCGTTCGTCGTCTGGGCGGCCGCCCGCCACGTCCCGGAGACGCGCGACCCGACGATCAGCGGCGGCCTCGACTTCAAGGGTTCCGCGCTCGCCTCGCTGGCGCTCGCCGGGCTCACCTTCGCGGTGATCCAGGCGTCGGAGGACGGCTTCGGCTCGCCGCCGGTGCTGGCGGCGCTCGCCGTCGGGCTGGCGAGCGCGGTCGCCTTCGTGTTCGCCGAACGGCGCAGCCCGGAGCCGATGTTGCCGCTCTCGATCTTCGAGTCGCGGCAGTTCACGAGCGCCAACCTCGTCACCTTCGTCGTCTACGCCGCGATGGGAGGGGTGTTCTTCCTCCTCGTCGTCTTCCTCCAGGTGGCGCTCGGCTACTCGCCGATCGCCGCCGGCTCCGCCTCGCTGCCGATCACCCTGCTGATGCTGGCCCTCTCCCCGCGGGCCGGAGCGCTGGCGACACGAATCGGCCCGAAGCTGCCGCTCACCCTCGGCCCGATCGGGATCGCGGTCGGGATGCTGATGATGCGAGGGATCGACCCCGGCGACTCGTACGTCGGCTCGGTGCTGCCGGCGGTCTTCGTCTTCGGGCTCGGGCTGACGCTGGTGGTCGCGCCGATCACGGCGACCGTCCTCGCGGCGGCCGACGCGCGGCACGCCGGCGTCGCCTCGGGCGTGAACAACGCCGTCGCTCGCGCGGCCGGGCTCGTCGCCGTCGCCGTCCTGCCGTCACTCGTGGGGCTCGGTGGAGACGTCGTTCCCGACGCGCAGACGCTCACCGACGGCTTCGCGCAGGCATGCACGATCGCGGCGGGCGCTCTGGCGCTCGGCGGCCTGATCTCCTTGCTCACCGTCGGGAGCGACAAGCTCGACGCTCCTGCGCTCGACGAGGAGCACCACTGCTCGATGGCCGGTCCCCCGCTGCGGCCGTCGGAACCGCACTGGGGCTGCCCGGAAGCCGCCTGACTACGACAGCTCGCGCGGGGTGATCTCGAGCTCGACGCGGCCGGCGGCTCGCAGCACCGTCATCTTCACGGCGCGGCCGATTCGGTCGCCGAC
>JBOGZH010000010.1:0-3968 GCA_050697095.1 Solirubrobacterales bacterium | reverse complement strand
TGGCAGCGCCACGCAAGCCGGCGAGGACGCCGCCCGGCGAGACGCGGCGCCGCCAGGCGTGCGCGGGGAACCCGCATCAGGCCTCTAGTCAAGGCGATCCAGCGCCACCCCAAAATCCCTGACCGATGCGTCGCCCGCGACCCTTAACGCCATCGGGTGCGACGTGCGCCCGAGATGCAACCACTCGGCAACCAGTCCGCGATCACGTCGGCTCAACACACGGATCTTGACGCGGACTGGACGCAGGGCGTCGATCCCGGGGCCGCGTCGATAGCGCGACCCGGTCACTCCTGGCGGACCGCAGAGATGTCCAGCGAGACGTTGACCTTGTCGCCGACGAGCACGTTGCCGCTGCCTAGCGCTTGATTGAACTTCATGTCGAAGTCGCTGCGCTTGAGGACCCCGATGACCTCCACCCCCGCACGCTCCTTGCCCGAGGGGTCGACGTCGGTGCCCTGCACCACAGCCTTGAGCTTCACCTCTCGGGTGACGCCGTGCATGGTCAGGTTGCCGACGACACTCGTGGACTCGTCGTCTATCGCCTCGACCAGGGTCGACTCAAACGTGATCTCCGGAAACTCCTCCACGTTGAAGAAGTCCGCTGAGCGCAGGTGCTCGTCGCGTTGCTCCTCGTCGGTCGTGATCGATGCGGCCTTCACGCTCCCCCGCGCCGAGGACCTCGCGAGATCCTCGCCGACCTCCAAGGTGCCCTCGAACTCGGTGAACTTGCCGCGCACGTTGGCGATGCCCATGTGCTTGACGGCGAAGCCGACGGTCGAGTGGGTGGCATCGACTGTCCACGTACCTGTCGGGATGAGGCTTGTCGTGCGGTTGGCCATGGCGGACCTCCAGGCGCGTTGCGATCGGCCGTCGACCGATCGTATTGAGACGGGTGATCCCGCGCTTGCCGAAGCCAGCGCCAAGAACCGCCGGGTTCCATGTCGCGCTACGCGGGGGAGCCCGCCGTGCAGGCCTGGCTGGGGCTGGGGTGCCGCGGCGCGACCCGGGGGTCTCGCCCGCGGATCGTCGCCCAAGAGATCAGGCTGCCGAGCGCTGCGACAGCCGCGGCGATCAGCATCGCGGTGTGAAACCCGTCAGAGAAGGCGCCGGGTCCGACCGCGGTGCTGGCGCTGAGCCCCGCGGCGGCCGGCAGCGCCGCGGAAGCCAACAGCTGCGCCAGCCGGGCGATGCGGTGGCTTCGCTGCTCGCCGCCGTGCGGACCGAGCTTCCCCCTGGTGTCACCCACGAGGTTCGGGTGGTCGGGCGCTCTCTGGCGGAGGCGCTCGTCCAGACGGCCGAGCGAAACCGGGCCAGCCAGCTGGTGATCGGGGCCCGTCCGAATGGGGTCAACGCGGGGTCGAAGGGTGTCGTTGGGACCGGGCTCGCCCGAACGACGATCCCGGGCGCGATCGTCACCGCGCGCGGGGGCGGAGAGCGATCGTCGCGGGCTCAGGAGGGGACGGGCCCGCGAACGTCTCACTCACGATCGGGCGCGGCGGCCGCGACGCACGGGGCCGGCGCATCTCGCGCTTCGTGTCTGCTCTGGATGAGGCTCATGGGCGCGATAATGGCGCCGGCGAACACGGTTGAGGATGGGCAGAACTACGTATCTCGCCGGGGTCGACATCGCCCAGGGTCACCGCGACCGGCAATGCGAGGACCCATGCGGCTCACCGGTACGGTTCCGCCATGACCGAGCTTTTCGACGAGCACTGCCAGGAGTACCCGCCGGGAACCCCCCGCTCTCCGAATCGGAGGCAGCCCGGCTCTCCCGTGAGGTCCCGGCCTGGGAGCGTGACGGCACCCGCGCCCTGACCCGTGAGTTCCAGTTCGACGGCTTCGGCGGCGCGTTCGGCCTCGTCGCGCGGGTCGCGCTGCTGGCCGCGGCGGAGGGGCACCACCCGCGCGTGGAGCTCGAGTTGGGACGGGCCTCTTTCACGACCTGGACGCACACCGCCGCGGGCCTAACCCGCAACGACTTCATCCTCGCGGCGAAGATCGACCGGATCGTCGAGGCCTGAGCTCAGGGCTCGGAGACTGTGATGGTCCTCGGCACAGGCCGCACACCCCTCGAGGTGCGCGCGCATACCCGGGATGCTGGCGTCGGCGTCCGCTTCCCGCAGTTCCAGCTCGACGTAGCGGTCGAGCTCTGCGAAGCATTCATCACATCCCAGCTCGGGTCCCTGCGGCCCGAGCAGCCTCCTGAGCATGCTCGCATCGCTTGGGTTTCGGTGGTTGCCCATCAATGTAGATCCATTTCGCGGTCGGCGGCCCGTGGCGCCGCCAGGTCGGCTTGGACGGGCGCCGGCGGTCGATGGTCGTGCATGACCATCGACAGCGGCACCAGGGCCCGCCCGGCGGCGACCGCATCGAGGTAATCGCGACTGCCCTCATAGCCTCGGCGGATTAGCTCGTCGGTGTGCGAGAAGTCGATCGGCGTGATCGCCTGCGGACACGGCGGCGGCAGAACGATCAGCTCGGCTCGCTCGCGCAGGGCTTCGACCTCGAGCAGCAGCCGGCGCATGACCAGCAGGCTCATGGCGTGTAGAAGCATTGCCACCGCACCGCGTGGGGGGTGGGGCAGATCGCAGGCGCTCCCGGTCGGCAGCACGTAGATCCGCTCGGCGCCAAGCTCGATCGCGTCGGCGATCGGCGCGTTGTTGGACACCCCGCCGTCGATCAGCTTGCGCCCTTCCCATTCGACCGGCGCAAAGACGCCGGGAATCGCGGCACTCGCCATGACCGCCTCGAACGAGTCACCGCGCGAGAGGCGGAGTTCTCGTCCGCTCAGCAGATCGGTGGCGATCACGTGGAAGGAGATGGGCGCCTGCTCGATCTGAGTGAACTCGATGTTGTCCTCGACCAATTCGCGCAGGCCCTGGTCGGAGATCAAGTGATCGCGGGCTCCGAAGAACCCAAGGAAGCCGGTCAGCGGGTTGAGCGGGAAGACCTGTCCGCGGCCGAGGTCGCGCCAGACCTCAGCCAGCTCCTCCGCCGTTTCCGGGACCGCTGCACGGGAGGCGATGAAGGCTCCGTTGAGCGCCCCGACCGATGTCCCGACGATCAGGTCAGGCGTCACCGCACGCTCATAAAGCGCGCGGATCATCCCGACCTGGATCGCGCCCAGGCTCGCCCCGCCTGAGAGAACGAAAGCCGTCTTGGATGGAGTGCTCATGGTCCATTAGCGTCACGCCGGAGAGCCCTCTTACGTGACTACCGACCTTCGTCCGGGTAAGAAGCCGCTCCAGGGCGACGCAGAGCAAGTGAAGGTTATGAGCAGGCTGCGACAATTCCAGGGAGCAGGCGTGTCGATCTGGCTTGACGATCTCGGCTGCGCTCGTTGCTGGCGGGCTCACCGTCGGCGAGTACATGGCATCAGCAAGCTCATGAGCTCGAGACGGGGATCGGTGATCGCATGAAGCCCACCCAGCGCCTCCACGAGCTCGGCCAGAGCCTGTGGCTCGACAACATCACCCGGACGATGCTCGACGACGGCACGCTCGAGCGCTACGTCGCCGAGCTCTCGGTCACCGGCCTGACCTCCAACCCGACGATCTTCGCGAAGGCGATCATGGCCGGTGACGCCTACGACGAGCAGCTGGCGGAGCTTCGCCGCCACGATCTGCGAGGCGAGGAGCTGTTCTTCGAGCTCGCGCTCACCGACCTTCGTCGGGCGTCCGGAATGTTCGCGGCGGTGAACGAGCACACCGACGGCGTCGACGGCTGGGTTTCGCTGGAGGTCTCCCCGCTGCTCGCCAACGACTCGGCGGCGACACTCGAGCAGGTGGCGAATCTGCATTCACGCGCGAAGTGCAACATCTTCATCAAGATCCCCGGAACCGATGCCGGGCGTGTCGCGATCGAGGAGTCGACCTTCGCGGGTACCCCCATCAACGTCACGCTGCTGTTCTCGACCGAGCAATACTTGAGAGCCGCCGAGGCCTACATGCGGGGGCTCGAGCGCCGGA
>JBOGZH010000009.1:0-1739 GCA_050697095.1 Solirubrobacterales bacterium | reverse complement strand
TGGGGGCCGAGAACCCGCCCGACGTGCCGATCTACCTCCTTCGGGTCGGGATCAGCGGCGGGTTCGGCGGCGCGCGAGCAGGGCTGCCGGTGTTCCGGCACGAGAACCCCTCCCCCCACCCGATCCTGAAGGAGATCTACCGCTGCGAGGTGGCCGGAAAGGTGCTCGAGGCGGCGAACGTGTACGCCCTCCGCGGCAAGGTCCAGCGCCAGCTCGAGGTGATCGCCCCGGCGCGATCGCTCCCCCTGTGCTACTTCCGCGCCCCGCGCTTCGACTACTCGTTGCCGGTCTACGAGGAGGGCTCGCGGCTCGTCTGCCCCGTGCTCACGGGACCGAAGATCAAGGCTGAGGACCTCGCCGGGCTGCGCGAGCCGCTGATCCGCTGGCTTCGGTCCGCCGGCTATCTGGCCGAGGACGAGGAGCCCGAGATCCTCGTCGTGCGGCCCTCGGACCTCCGCCTCACCTCCCCGGCGGCGATGATCCGCTCCCTCGACGACGCCGCGCTGTGGCTGCCGACCGTGGAGGGAGCATCGCCGGCGGGACCGGTGGTCGGGCTGCTCACCCACCCTGCGGAGCTGCACGCGGAGGAGCGCCGGCGCCGCGGCGCATCGCCGGCCGACGCGCCCCCGTCGGCCCCCGACGTGACCGGCCTTCTGCGCTATATCGGGCACGAGATGGCGGTGCGCGGGCGCCTGCTCGACCCGTGGGCCCTGTACGCGTGCGAGGTCCGTCCCGAGATCTGGGCCCGCACGGAGGAGCTCACCGACGAGACGCCCCGGAGGCTCGCCTGCCACCTGGAGGGCGGCGAGGGCCTCGAGGTCCCGATCCGTCACACCGCCGCGGGCGAGTCGGTCGCGGCGCTCCAGGACCGAGGGATCACCGTCTTGCTCGCCGGCGACGCGGACGCGCTCGCGTCCTCGGTCGCCCGCTACCTGGTCGAGCTGGGATTCCTCCGCCACCCGGGCGACATGTGGATCGAGTCCGCGCTGCGGCGCCCCGCGGAGTCGCTCGACCCCGACACGATCTGGACCCAGGATCAAGACGCGCGAAGAACAAGCTCTTCGCGCGGTTCGTGGAACCAAGCCACGGACACCCAACCACAGGAGGTCACACAGACATGACCGTTGCCCTCATCGTCGCAGCGTCGGTGCTCGCCGGGCTGCTTCTGATCGCATTCATCATCTGGGCCCACCAGTACACGAAGGCGGGCCCGAACGAGGTGCTGATCATCTCCGGCCGCGGATCGCGCAAGCGGCACGGCCCGCGCGTGGTCCGGGGCGGCGGCACGTTCGTGTGGCCGTTTCGCGAGCAGGTGCAGCGGCTCTCGCTCGAGCTGATGCAGTTCGACGTCCGCACCGGTGAGACCTATTCCGAGCACGGCGTCCCGATGCAGGTCGACGGCGTCTGCATGGTCAAGGTCGACCCCGCCGACGAGGGGATCAAGCTCGCCGCGGAGCAGTTCCTCTCCCGGGGTCGTGACGACATCGTCCGTACCGCCCAGCAGGCGGTCGAGGGGCACCTCCGCTCCGCGGTCGGTGGGCACTCGATCGAGGACGTGTACCGCGAGCGCGCGAAGCTCGTCGACGGGACCAAGGAGCTCGCCGCCCCCGACCTCGACAACATGGGCCTGGAGATCGTCTCGCTGACGATCCGCCAGATCACCGACAAGCAGGGCTATCTCGAGGCGCTCGGGCGCCCCCGCACCGCGCAGGTGAAGCGCGATGCGGTCCGGGGCGAGG
>JBOGZH010000008.1:0-4305 GCA_050697095.1 Solirubrobacterales bacterium | reverse complement strand
CCGCGGGACTGGCCGCGAACCGCAGCCGCTCCCTGGTGCCCGACGAGGCGCTGTGGCGGATCGGCGAGCGTTACCGCGGGCGCTTTCCGCTTCCCCCGGTCTCGTACGGCACCGTGCGCGACTGGGAGGACAGCCGCGAGAGCCTCGGCGGGCTGGCCACGGCGAGCTTCGACATGAAGAACCTGCAGCGCTGCTGGGCGCTGAAGGCGGTGCTCGGCAACGCGCAGCCGGGGAATCGGGTGGTGGAGATCGGGGCGGGTGAGCCCCTCGTCGCCGGGATCCTGTCGCGAATGGGCTACGAGGTGATCGTCGTCGACCCGTACGACGGGAGCGGGAGAGGGCCAGTGGAGTATCGGGCGTTCAAGCATGCCTATCCGGAACTGACCTTTGTTCGAGACACCTTCCCGCCGCGCGAGCCTACGGAGGGTCCGTGCGCGGCCGTTTACTCGATCTCGGTGATCGAGCACGTGCCGGCGGAGTCGCTCGACGGCGTGGTCCGAGCGGCCCAGGAGCTGGTCGCACCGGTGGGTGGGTGTTGCGTCCACGCGATCGACCACGTCGTGAGGGGTTGGGGAGATCGCGAGCACAGGGACCTGCTCGAGCGGGTCGTCTCTGCGTCGGGCCTCGACGCGGGCCTGCTGAGCGAGACGCTCGCCCGTCTCGACGAAGACCCGGAGACATACTTCGTTTCGGCGGAGGCGCATAACCGGTGGCGGGGATCGCTCCCCTACGACGACTACCCGATGCGCCGCATCGCCTCGGTCAACCTCTTCACCCGTTCCTAGGCGCGGGGCGCACGCCGCGGCCGGCAGTGCGCGATCAGCCACGGGAACGCCGCCTGGACCTCGACCACGTTGACGTGTGAGCTGAGCAGCACCGGCAAGCTGCGCCGATTCCAGTGGTTGACGTGCTCCGGGTGGTTCCCAAGTTGCCTCACGTACTTGCCCCGCAGCAGGGTGCCGAGCCGGAAGTACGGCTCGTAGGGGACCGACAGCACCAGGTCTCGGCGCGCCACGCGATCCAGCTCACGAATCGCCGCGGCCGGGCTGTCGAGGTGCTCCAGGACCTCCAGCGAGAGCACGAGGTCGAAGGCGTCGTCCTCGAACGGGAGCTCGTATACGCTCGCCTGCCGCGCTTCGACGAACGGCAGCCGCCGGCTGGTGAATGTCACGCATTGCTCGAGGATGTCGATTGCCGACACCCGCTCCGGCAGCGCGTCCCGGAGCCGCGCGATCGTCTCGCCCTCGCCGCAGCCAGCGTCGAGGACGCTCCGCGCGTGCAGCGGCTCGACGATCCCTCGCAGCCGCTTGAAGAACCGGTCGATCATCCCCCGGACCACCGGGTTGCGCGTCTGGAACTTGGCGAAGTTGGTCGTGGCCAGTGGCACCTCACCCAACGTGTCGCCAGAACTGACGGCCCCAGCTCGCCGCCATGCTGCGTCCTCAGTCGCCCGAATAGCGCTGCTATTCGGGCTCCCGGCGTCCTTGCCTGGCGACGCCTGGGTCACGTCATTTCCTGGCGAACGTTGCGAGAGGCACCACTCGGCGTTCGTGGCGGGCCTCCGGTCACCACCCGCTCGACCCGTCCATCGCTCGACCCGACCGTGCTCCGCTCCTGCCGCATGACCACGAGCATCTGGCCGAGCAAGCCGAACGTGAGCAGCTGGATCCCGACCACGACCAGGAGCGCTCCAAGCAGCAACAGGGGCCGGTCGCCGATCGCCTCGCCGCTGAGCCGAAGGACGGCGAGATAGGCGGATATCACCGTGCCGGCGAGGATCAGCGCGACGCCGAGCCCTCCGAACAGGTGCAACGGCCGGTACTGGTAGCGGCCGATGAACAGCACCGTGAGCAGGTCGAACGGTCCGCGCGCGTAGCGCTCGAGGCCGAACTTGGACCTTCCATGTCGGCGGGGGCGGTGGTGGACCGGAATCTCGGTCACGCTCCACCCCTTCTGCACGGCGAGCACCGGGATGTAGCGATGCAACTCCCCGTAGATTCGCAGCGACCTCGCGCAGTCGCCGCGGTAAGCCTTCAAGCCGCAGTTGAAGTCGTGCAGCTCGATGCCGGAGAGGCGCGCCGTGACCCGGTTGAAGAGCCGCGACGCCAAGCGTCGCACCGGCGGGTCCTTTCGATCTCGCTTCCACCCCGACACGAGCTGGTACCCCTCGTCCAGCTTCGCGACCAGCGCGGGGACCTCGGACGGGTCGTCCTGACCGTCGCCGTCCAGGGTGACCACGACTTCGCCGCGGCTGAGCTCGAAGCCCGCCGAGAGCGCCGCTGACTTGCCGAAGTTTCGCCGCAGCCTCACCACGCGCACGTGCTCGTGCTCGGCAGCGAGGGTTTCGAGCAAGTCTCCCGTGCCGTCCGTGGAGCCGTCGTCGACGAAGATCGCTTCCCAGGTGAGGCCCATCGAGTCGCAGCTGCGGCCGATCTCCGCAAGCAGCTCGGGCAGCCCCTCCCGCTCGTTGTAGACGGGCACCACCACCGACAGCCCGGTCTCTGTGCTCGCAGCCCGGCCCAGAGCGGGCTCGTGGCCCGTCACCTCGGTTACGCCCATGCCGGGGCAGGATAGCCCGCACCCCGTTTAGCCGAGCGCCCCTTCCCTCGCCGCGGAGGCGCCGCCGGGGAGAAGGCACACGATGGCCGACTTCGCGCCCGCGATCGTGGCCCGCCACGGCGTCGGTGAGTCATCGGGCGGGATCCTCAGCGCCGCCGTCCCGCCGGGGGACAGGCTTCCCGCCTCCGCCGACGGGACGTCCGCGAACCGGCCCAGGGTCAACGCGGCCAAGCCGGCGCCGCTGACACGCAGCGTCGCCCCGCCGCTGGGTACGTCGAATGCGATTGTGCGAGTCGGTCCCGCCGGGAGCGTTACGCACTCCTCGGCGGGTGGAGGGGACGACGCCTCCAGCCTGAGCGCCAGCGCGCTCGCGAGCACCTGATCGGCGAACTCGCGTACTCCCTCTGGTTGGGCCTCGAGCTGGGCGAGCGTGAACGCCGGGGAGCCGAACTCGTCGACGACCGAGAAGTAAAACGCGGCGTTGGCCCCTACCGGAGACACGTCCGGCAGGGCCGCCTCGGGATCAAAGCCCGGGTCCACCTGGTCGCGCGCCAACTCGAGCATCGCGAACTGCGCGCGGGCCTTCGGTGAGTAGTCGTTCCTGAACGCTTCCGCGCCGTCCCGGAGCACCGCGACGTTCGTGGCGAGGCTGACCGCCGCGGCTGCGAACAGCGCCACGAGGCCCAGCTTGGAGAAGCGGATCCGCGTCGCGGCGGCGGCTGCGACCAGGAGCACGCCGACCGCTCCCACGTAGATGTAGCGGACCTCGCCGGGGGTCTGTCGGGTCTCGGTCTCTGCGACCAGAGCGCCAAGCGCCCAGTAGGCGACCAGGATCGCGACCCCGATCCAGACCATCGCCGGCACTCCGCCGCGCCGGACTCGCAGCGCGAGGGCGCCGACGGCCAGGACGGCGATGATCTGGCCCCACGCGCGGTTGACGATGAGGGGCTCCGAGAAATCGAAGCCGAGGCCGGTGAGCGCGGCCATCACGGAGCCAAGAGAGTCGGCGACGTAGCTGGGAATCACGAGCACGTTCGAGACCCTGCCCTCGCTCTCCGGCGAGGCAGCCGACGACAGCGACCACACGAACCAGGCGGCGTACAGCGCAAGCGGTACGAGGAAGATCCAGGCGCGCCGGCGGCGGTCGGGTCGGAGCAGGACCGAGAGCGCAGCTCCGGCCACGAATGCCAGCCCACTCGTGTAGCTGGCGACGGAGAGAATGAGCAGCGCGCAGCCGCCGACGTCGCTGCGGCGGTCGCCGCGCTCGAGGGCGAGAAGCGCGGCCAGCCCGGCGGCGACGCTGAGCACGATCGGAAGCCCGATCGGGATCACGACATGTCCCCACGCGGAGCCGAGAAAGAGCAGCACGATCGTCGGCGCGAGCGCCGGCAGGGCGCCGACGCTGCGCTTGACCAGCGTGTAGAAGAGGCCGGCCGAGAGCAGGAGCGTGCCGACGGCCAGGACGCGGAATGCCACGTACTCGGTCCCGATCGTTTCCAGGATCGCCTTGTAGACGAGCCGCGTGCTCGCGATCAGGTGGCCGTTGTGCGGCTCGAGGACGTCGGACGGCCCGAGATTGGGACTGAGATACACCCACACGAGCTCGTCGGCGTAGAAGATCGTGCCCCGGTTCAGGTACAGGATCAGCGCCGCGGCGGCGGCCATCGCCGCGCCGAGGGCGAACCAGCACAGCCGGTCGGTCAGCTCGAGACCGCGGCTCGTGATCGGGAGGACGATCCGCGGCAC
>JBOGZH010000007.1:0-2644 GCA_050697095.1 Solirubrobacterales bacterium | reverse complement strand
CGACCTCGCTGCGCGTTCGACCCTGGGCCTCGGCCAGCTGATCGGTGCCGTCGCTGAGCTCGTCCGGAAGCGAGACGGATAGGAGCTTGCTCATCGGGATATGAACATATCATATGTCCCCGGGTCGCGATCCGCCTTCGGCGCCGAGGCCCTCGCTTCGCTCTCCGAGAACCGTCTCTCACCCCTCACCTACGCCCAGCTCACACAAATGCATTGAGCCAATGCCCCGGACTTTTCGGGCGCTCGGGCCACGTGTCTGTAGATGGATCCGGACGAAGCATTGGATTTTTGGCCCCCTCGCGCGACGTGTGGGTAGATGGTCACGATCGGCAAGCTCGGCAAGGGCCAGGAGACCTACTACCTCGACTCGGTCGGCGGCGGAGCCGACGACTACTACTCGGGCGAGGGCGAGACGCCCGGGCGGTGGACAGGCTCCGGCCCAGCCGACCTCGGCCTCGAAGGGGCCGTCGAGTGCGACCAGCTCCACGCGGTCCTCAGCGGGCGGGATCCGCGCACGGATGCGCCGCTATTGCGCCTGCTCCGCAAGGACCGTGTCCCCGGCTTCGACCTCACCTTCTCGGCGCCGAAGTCGGTCAGCGTCCTGTGGGCGACCGGCGATGAGCGCACCGCACGGCTGATCCGCGACGTGCACGAGCGCTCCGTCAACGCCGCGCTCGGCTTCTTAGAGCGCGAGGCCGCCTACACCCGCCTCGGCACCGACGGCCACACCCCCGCCCGGGGCTCGGGGTTCGTCGCCGCCGCGTTCCGGCACCGCATGAGCCGGGCCGGCGATCCCCAGCTCCACACCCACGTGCTGGTCGCAAACCTGATCAAGACGCCGGACGGCAAGTGGCGCACGCTCGACGGCCAGCGCCTCTACCGCCGAGCCAAGACCGCCGGCTACCTCTACCAGGCCCACCTTAGGGCCGAACTCTCACGCGAGCTCGGCGTCTCCTGGCGCGAGGTCCACCGCGGCGCCGCCGAGATCGCCGGCGTCCCCGACGAAACGCTCAGGGCGTTCTCGCGCAGGCGGCGGGAGATCGAGGCCCGGATGGCCGAGCGGGGCGGCAGCTCGCGGCGCTCCGCCGAGATCTCGGCGCTCGAGACCCGCAAGCGAAAGGACTACGGCGTACGTCCGGCCGAGCAGCGGGGCGAGTGGCGCGAGCGGGCTAAGGAAAGCGGCCTCGACCTCGACGTCGTGCTCCGCCGTCGCGCGACACCGGAGCGCCTCGGCGAGCCGAGCCTGTTCGCGGGCGTCGAGTCGGTCCTCACGGCCGAGCGGAGCACGTTCGCCCGCCGCCACGTCATCGAGGAGATCGCCGCGGCGCATCGCCAGGGCGCTTCGGTCAACAAGGTGGAGCGACTCGCCGATAGGTTCCTGGCCCGCGAGCACGTCGTCGAGCTGGGCGAGGTGCGGCCCGCCAACGCCCGCCGCTTCGCGCCCTCCGAGTCCCTCTACACGACCGGCGAGGTGATCGCGCTCGAGGAGCGCCTTGTCCAAGCGGCCGAACATCGCTCGCGCGAGAAGCTCGCCGTGGCGGCACCCACGGCGGTCGAAGCCGCGCTCGCCCGCGACCCCGAGCTCGCGGACGAGCAGCACCAGATGGTGTCCCGGTTGGCGCAGGGCGGCGATGGGACGGTGTGCGTGGTGGGGCGCGCAGGCGCCGGCAAGACACGGGCCTTACGGCCAATGCGGGAGGCGTTCGAGGACTCGGGCGTCGAGGTGATCGGCGCTTCGGTCCAAAACACCGCGGCGCGGATCCTCGAGCAGGAGGCGGGCATCCGATCGACCAGCCTCACCCGGCTGCTGTACGAGGCCGACGTCCAGGGCTTCGGGCTTCCGCGGCGCGGCGTCGTCGTGGTCGACGAGGCGGCCATGGCGTCCACCCGGGCACTCGCTCGGCTGCAGGATCTCGCCGTGCGGGACCGGGCGAAGCTGATCCTGATCGGCGACCCCGAGCAGCTGCCGGCGATCGAGCATCCCGGGGCGTTTCGCGCCCTCGTCGACCGCCTCGGCGCGATCGAGCTTCGGGAGGTGCGCCGTCTGCGCGATCCGATCGAGCGCGCGGCGGTCGAGCTGGTCCGTTCGGGGCGTGGGTCGTCGGCGCTCGCCGCGTACTCCGAGCGCGATCGTCTCACGCTGGCCGAGACCGTCTCCGACCTGGAGGCGGTGGTGGTCGGAGATCGCCACGTCGCTCAACGCGCTGGCGAGGACGCGATCATCCTGGCGCGCACGAGGGCGCGAACCGCGCGGCTGAACGAGCTCGCCCAGGGGCTTCGGCTCGCCGAAGGGGAGGTGGGCGAGGCCTCGATCGAGGTGGGGGAGGGGCGGATCCACGAGGGCGACCACGTCGTCACCCGCGTGAACCGCGGCGGGCACTCGCCCATCCACAACCGCGAGCGGTGGGTGGTCGAGGCGATCGACTCGCACGAGCGGTCGATGACGCTCCGCCACATCACCGAGCACGACCGCCTCGTCACGCTCGATGCTGACTACCTCGACCGCCATCTGGCCGACGAGGTGGGATCGGTCGAGCTGGGCTACGCGATCACCAAGTACGGCGCGCAGGGGATGACCGTCGATCGAGCATTCGTCGTCCTCGGCGACGGGCTCTCGAAGGAGGAGGCCTACACGGCGCTGACC
>JBOGZH010000006.1:0-7472 GCA_050697095.1 Solirubrobacterales bacterium | reverse complement strand
GCCGTGCTTCGATCGCGTCGAAACGCGCGTTGATCTCAGCGCGCTGCTGGCGAAGCTCTTCGTCGACGCGGTTGAAGCCGTCATCGACTCGGCGCGAGAGGTCGTCGAGGCGCTCGTCGGTCCAGGTTGCGCGTGCTGCCTCCATCGCCATTCGCAGGATAGAACCGTATGCGCCATAAACTCATGCGCACCGTGTGACGATCCGCTCGCCCCTCCCCCACAACGCAACGAGCCCGCCTCTCGGCGGGCTCGCTCGCATTGGATCTGTGAAGCCGTCTAGCTCTGCTGAACGTTCGCGGCCTTCGGGCCCTTCTCGCTGGACTCGACGTCGTAGGTGACCTTGGCGCCCTCGGCCAGCGTGCGGAAGCCGTCGCCGGCGATCGCGCTGTGATGGACGAAGACGTCCTTCGAGCCGTCCTCCGGCGTGATGAAGCCGAAGCCCTTGTCGTCGCTGAACCACTTGACGGTTCCAGTTGGCATGTCATGTCCTCCGTGTGTCTCGTGTGCTGCGAACGCGGAGGATCCGACTGGAACGTCTCCCTGCGAGCGCTGGCACTACTTTGTTGCCGGGCTCATCCCGGCCTGACAGTCTGCGACGGTAGCAGGCGGGCTCACCGGAGTGGCAGCTCCCTTGCACCTCTCGGGACCCGGGCCCGCCACATCTGTGATAGGGGCCGCATCCGCTTCATCGCCGGTAGGAGCGCGACTCGAGCAGGAACACCTCGGTCGCTACGTCCGTCTCGGTGTCGCGGTCGCTGACCAGCGCGACGACGCGTCGTCCCGTCGCCCTGCGGACCGCCGCGATCGCGTCGTTGCGGTACGCGAACTGCGTGCGGCGGGTGCCGTCGGCGCCGTCCTCCGTCTCCCCGGCGGCCATGCCCTCGTCGAAGATCCGCACCGCGTCCTTGTGCACGCATCGAACGCGGTTGTCCCGCACCTCGGTCTGGGTATCGCTCGGTCGCTCGCCGGCGTACTGCTTCCACACCGATGCGAGCAGGCCGCTGATCTCCACCGGCAGCCCGGGCGCGCTGGGCGTCTCTGCGTCGGGCATCCCCGACCTCTCTCTCTCGCCCCCCTCGGTCGAAGGCGTGGCGCTCGGCGGGCGGAGGGGGACGGTCAGAACCCAGCGGGCTCCAACAAGCGTACCGCGCCGTCACTTCACCGGCAGCCCCTGCCCCCTCTCCGGCTCTCCGCCGGCCGGCTCCGTGATCGGCCGTGCGACGCGCTCGGCGGCGGCGTCCCCGGGTGAGACCGGTTCCAGTGGCGATGCCGCCCGCAACCCGTCCCGCTCCTCCGCTAGCGCGGGCCGCCCGTCTGCTCACCGTCCGCGACCTCGTCGTGGTCGGCGTCGTTCGTGCGCCGCCGCCTGCGGAACAGGCCGCCCCGCTTGCGGTCGGGGTCGATCGACGCG
Organism: Solirubrobacterales bacterium; assembly: GCA_050697095.1. Classification (GTDB taxonomy): domain Bacteria; phylum Actinomycetota; class Thermoleophilia; order Solirubrobacterales; family 70-9; genus DASPWW01. The sequence goes on along the minus strand of JBOGZH010000006.1, from coordinate 6,061 downwards.
GCACGCTGCGCTTGACGGTCCGCACGCTCGCGCTGGCGCTCGGCCTGGCGGGTGCGCTCCTCGGCCTCGGCGGTCTCCCGCCGCGCTCGGGCCTCCTGCTCGTTGGCGCCGGCGCGCTCCTTGTCGGCCTGGGCGCGGTCGATCTCGGCCCTGTCGCGCATGTCTCGCGCTCTCGCGCGGCGCTTCTCGGTCGCAGGGCCTCTCAGCGCCGCGTAAGCGATCAGCGCCACAACGACGACCGCGGCGACGATGAGGACGATCGCAAGTGTGCTCATCTGGATCTCCTTCCCTCTACGTTCCTTGCGGGGCAGAGACCCGGGTACCCGAATCCGCGCTTTCCAACCGGGAATCTGGTCAACCAGGCGCGGGAACCAACACCTGTTCGATCGCGTCGGCGAGCCCGTCGTCGCGGACCTCGACCACGACCCCGTTCACCCACACGTCGTCCTCCGCGGTCTCGAAGCGGATCGGCATCTGGGTGCGGAACGCCTCCACGGCCTGGTGGCGCTTGACGCCGATCACCCCTGCGCGCGAGCCGGTCATCCCGACGTCGGAGATGTATGCGGTGCCGCCGTCGAGCACACGCGCGTCGGCGGTGGGAACGTGGGTGTGGGTTCCGAGCACCGCGGCAACTCGGCCGTCGAGGTGCCATCCCATCGCCACCTTCTCGCTCGTCAGCTCGCAGTGGAAGTCGACGATCAGCACGTCGGTCTCGCCCTCGAGCCGCTCCACGAGCTCGTCGGCGGCGGGGAAGGGGTAGCGCGCCACCGTGAGATAGAGCGCCCCGCTGAGGTTGATCACGCCCACCCGCTTCCCGTCCGCCTCGACGATCGTGTACCCGCGCCCCGGGTTCCCGGCGGGATAGTTCGCCGGCCGGATCACGCGCTCCGCGCGGTCGAGGAAGTCGTACGCGTCGCGGTGCTTGTAGACGTGGTTGCCGGACGTGATCACGTCGACGCCGCAATCGAACATCTCCGCCGCGGTCTTCTCGGTGATCCCGAGCCCGCCGGCCGAGTTCTCCCCGTTCGCGATCACGAGATCGGGGGAGTGGCGCTGACGCAGCGCGGGCATCGCGCGCGCGAGACCGGCCCGGCCGGGCTTTCCGACCACGTCCCCGATGAACAGGACACGCATCGGCGGAGCGTAACCGCCCGCGGGTGCGGGGAACCGGGGGCGGCGAACCTCTAGCGTTCCGCTCGTGGAAGGGAGCATCCCGGAGAGCGGGACGGCCACGCCCGCGACGGAGCGCGACGTGGTGATCGAGGGGCGCGGGCTCGTGAAGCGCTACGGCGACCACGTCGCGCTGCGCGGCGTCAGCTTCGAGGCGCACCGCGGCGAGCTGCTCGCGGTGATCGGTCCCAACGGCGCCGGCAAGACGACCCTGCTCTCGATCCTCGCCGGGATCTGGAGGCCGGACGAGGGGACGGTGAGCCGCACCCCGGGCGAGATCGGGTGGATTCCGCAGCAGGCCGCGCTCTACCGGCGGCTCACGGTGGAGGAGAACCTGCGTCTGTTCGCCCACCTCGAGGGAGTGCCCGATCCCGGCGCCACCGTCGAGGAGATGCTCGATCAGACGGCGCTCGGGGAACGGCGGGGCGACCAGGTCGGAACGCTGTCGGGAGGAAACCAGCAGCGGATCAACATCGCGATCGGCCTGCTCGCCCGCCCCGCCGTGCTGCTGCTCGACGAGCCCAGCGCCGGGCTCGACCCGCGCCAGCGCGAGCGCCTGTGGGAGTTCGTCAGCGGGCTCGCCGGAGGCGGGACCACGGTGATCTTCTCCACCCACAACATTCAGGAGGCGGAGCGCTATGGAGAGCGGCTACTCGTGCTCGCCGACGGTGAGCGTCTCTTCGACGGCTCCGTCCGCGAGCTGCACTCGGCGGTCGAGACCGAGGCCGCCTCCGGAGCGCGCGGCGCGGCGGCGGACGACTTCGAGGCGGCGTTCGTGGCCTTCCTCCACCAGCGAGGGCACTGAGGGAACCGGTCACCGATGCGCTGGCTCTTGCTCAAGGACCTCCAGATCCTCCGGCGCTCGCCGCTGGTCAGCGCGCTGCTCGTGATCTACCCCGTCGCGATCGCCGTCCTGATCGGGTTCGCGCTCTCGGGCGGCCCGGAGGAGCCTCGGATCGCGTTCCTCAACCAGCTGCCGGAAGGAGAGCAGATCGATTTCGGTGAGCAGGGTGAGGTGGACGCAGTCGCGGCGAAGGACGAGCTGTGCGCGCGTGTGGAGTGCGTCGACGTGTCCTCTCGCGAGGAGGCGGAGCAGGCGGTCGAGGACGGCGAGGTGCTCGGGGCATTGATCATCCCGCCGGACCTGATCGACAGGCTCGAGTCTCTCCAAACTCTCGACCCCGAGGAGCCGACCATCGAGGTGCTGGTCAACGAGGAGGATCCCGTCCAGGGACAGATCGTGGACGACCGCATCCAGGCGCTGATCACCGAGGGGAACCTGCTGATCTCGCAGCAGGTCTCGGACCAGGCCGCGAACTACCTCGACCTGCTGGTCGAGGGCGGCGACTTCAGCTTCCTTGGCCAGACCGTGGAGATCCTGGGCCTGGAGCGCTCCGGGCAGGTCCTGGAGGCGATTGGCAGGGACCTCCCGAGGGACGAGCGCGCCGAGGTCGAGCGGGTGGTGCGCTTCGCGAACCTCGCCCGTGAGAACCTTGACCTCGCCCTGCCGCTGCTCGGCGCGGTCGCGCAGCCGATCGAGGTCGAGAAGGAGGTGGTGGAGGGCGACGCCCCCTCGCTCGACGCGTTCGCGATCTCGGTCGCGGCGACGGTGACCCTGATGTTCGTCACAGTCCTCCTCGTCGCCGGCTCGCTCGCGCTCGAGCGCGAGGAGAACGCCTACCCGCGCCTCACCCGAGGGCTCGTCGGGCGCACTGTGCTGCTCGCCGAGAAGGTCGTGCTCGGGATCGTGTGCTCGCTCGTCGTCACCCTCCTGATGCTCGCCGGCCTCGAGCTGTTCCTTCCGCTCGACTGGGGACGCTTCCTGCTCTGGCTCCCGGCGATCGCGGTCGGCGGTGCGGGCTTCGCCGCCTTCGGCGCGGCGATCGGAGGCGCGGCGCGCGAGGTACGCGCCAGCTCGCTGCTCGCGTTCATGGTCTCGCTGCCGATCGCCTTCCTCTCCCTCGTCCCATCGGGGACCGTCAGCCCGACGCTGTTCGACGTGATCGAGGTCGTCGCGGCGCTGTTCCCCTTCGAACCCGCACTGGACGCGATGTCGGGAGCGCTCGACGCGGCCGGCCCCTCGATCGGCGTGCCGCTGCTTCACCTCGCCGCGCTGACGCTCGCCTACGGCGTCCTCGCGCGGCTGGCGCTGCGACGCTTCGCCTAGCCTCTCCCGGTCGCCGAGCAAGCCCGCCTAGAATCCCCCCGGTGAGCTTTCCCGAGACGCGCATGCGCCGCATGCGCCGCACGAAGACGCTTCGCGACCTGGTCCGCGAGACGGACCTCTCGCCCGCGCACCTCGTGCAGCCGCTGTTCGTGGTCGCCGGCGAGGGCGTGCGCGAGCCGGTGCCGTCGATGCCGGGGGTGGAGCGCTTATCGATCTCGGAGCTGGTCGGCGAGGCTGGCGAGGTCGCGGAGTCGGGCGTCAGGGCGGTGATCCTGTTCGGGGTCCCGGCGGAGAAGGACGAGCTCGCCTCGGGCGCGTACGACGACGAGGGCGTCGTGCAGATGGCGGTGCGGGCAGTGAAGGAGGCGCTCCCCGACCTGCTCGTGATCACCGACGTGTGCCTGTGCGAGTACACCTCGCACGGTCACTGCGGGGTCGTGCGTGAGGACGGCGAGGTGGACAACGATGTCACCCTCGAGCTGCTCGCGAAGACTGCGATCTCGCACGTCGAGGCCGGCGCCGACATGGTCGCTCCGAGCGACATGATGGACGGGCGCGTCGGCGTGATCCGCGCCCAGCTCGACGAGCTGGGGCACACCTCGCTTCCGATCATCGCCTACTCGGCCAAGTACGCGTCCGCCTTCTACGGCCCGTTCCGCGACGCCGCGGAGTCGACGCCGGCCCACGGTGATCGCCGCGGCTACCAGATGGATCCGGCGAACGCAGCCGAGGGCGTTCGCGAGGCGCAGCTCGACCTCGACGAGGGCGCCGACGTGCTGATGGTGAAGCCGGCGATGCCCTACCTCGACGTCGTCCGCCGTGTGAAGGAGGCGACCGGCGCGCCGGTGGCCGCCTACCAGGTCTCGGGCGAGTATTCGATGCTGAAGGCCGCCGCCGACGCCGGGTGGATCGACGAGCGGGGGGCGGTGCTGGAGACGCTTACCGCGATCCGCCGCGCCGGCGCGGACATCGTCTTCACCTACTTCGCGAAGCAGGCGGCCGGGTGGCTGTAGCCCGCCCCAAGCTCCGCTCGCGAAAGGGGGGCGCCGCGGTCCCGCTCGACGAGACGGACCGGCGGCTGATGAACCTGCTCCAGTCGCACTTCGCGCTCGAGCCGGAGCCGTTCGCGCTGATCGCGCACCAGGCGGGACTCGAGCCCGACGGGGTAATGGCGCGCACGCAGCGCCTTCTCGACGAGCGGATCATCCGCGAGATCACGCCGATCTTCGACACCCGCGCGCTGGGCTACAGCTCGATGCTCGTCGCGGCCAAGGTCGACTCCGAGAACCCGCAGCGCGCCGCGACGATCATCAACTCGCATCCAGGGGTCTCCCACAACTACCTGCGCACGCACGAGTTCAACCTCTGGTTCACGATCGCCACCCCGGCGGACTCGAAGCTCGGTCTCGAGGGCACGCTCGGGGTGCTGCAACGACTGACCGGCGCGGAGTCGATCCGCCAGCTCCCCACCCTGGTCCTGTTCAAGATCAACATGAACCTGGAGATGGAGCAGGGGACCGAGGCGCTCGCCTCCGAGGTCGACGCGACCCCGCCTCGGGCGCTCGACGCTCAGCCCTACGGCGACGTCGACGTGGCGGTGATCCGCGCCCTCCAGGGCCCGATGCAGGCCGTCGACCGTCCCTACGACGCCCCCGCCGCGGAGGCCGGGATGAGCACGGACGAGCTCCTCCAGCACCTGCGCGGGATGGTCGACCGCAAGCTGCTGCGCCGGGTCGCGGCGATCCTCTATCACCGGCGCGCCGGTTTCTCGGCCAACGGGATGGGCGTGTGGCGGGTTCCGGAGGACCGGATCCTCAAGACCGGGCGACGGATGGCCGCGGTGCGTGGGATCTCGCACTGCTACCAGCGCCCCACCTACGCCGACTGGCCGTACAGCGTCTTCACGATGGCCCACGGTCGCTCCAAGGAGGAGTGCGACGCGATCCTCGACCGGATCGCGGAGGAGCACGAGCTGCACGGCGACGATCGCGCCGTCCTGTACTCCTCGACCGAGTACAAGAAGGTCCGTCTGCGCTACTTCGTCGACGACTACGCCCGCTGGGAGGCGGAGCACACGGGGGCGCCCGAGGAGGCGCGGGTCACCTGAGCGAGGCGCGCTCCGCGTCGGGCCTGTGGTTTCTCCGGTCAGTCCGGTGCAGCCACTGAATACCCGGCGATCCGAGGAGCTCTACCGCCGGGCGGTCGAGCTTCTGCCCGGGGGCGTGAACTCGCCGGTCCGCGCGATGCGCGCGATCGGGCGCGCCCCGATCTTCATCGAGCGGGGCGAGGGATGCGAGCTCGTCGACGTGGACGGGAACCGTTACCTCGACTACGTGTGCTCCTGGGGCCCGCTGATCCTCGGCCACACCGACCCCGACGTGATCGACGCTGTGCGCGAGGCGGCCGTCACGGGGACGAGCTACGGGGCGCCCACCGAGGGCGAGGTCGCGCTGGCGGGCGAGGTCGCCGAGCGGTTCGCATCGGTGGAGATGATTCGGATGGTCAACTCCGGGACCGAGGCGACGATGAGCGCCGTGCGCCTCTCCCGCGCGGCGACCGAGCGCCAGGCGGTGCTGAAGTTCGCCGGCGCGTACCACGGCCACGTCGACGGACTCCTCGCGGAGGCCGGCTCGGGGCTCGCGGGCAGCCCGTGGGTGGCGAGGCCCGAGCCCGCCTCGGCGAGCAGGCCGTCGACGTGGCCGTGATAGGCGCCGGCGAACTTCA
>JBOGZH010000005.1:0-22638 GCA_050697095.1 Solirubrobacterales bacterium | reverse complement strand
GCACCACCCGCACGCCGCTCAGCGTCTCCTGGAGGTAGGCGGTGATGTTGGCGATCTTCTCCCGCGTCACCCGGTACGCGCCCGCCGCGACGATCCGGAACGCGACGCTCGCGACCGCGAGCAGGGGAAAGGTGAGGAACGTGATCAGCGCGAGCTGCACGTCGAGCAAGAGCAGGATCGCGACCACCCCGATCAGGGTCAGCGTGCTCGAGAACATCGTCACGATCCCGTCCGTGACGAGGCTGTCGAGCGCCTGGACGTCGTTCGTGAGGCGCGAGATCAGCACGCCGGGCCGCCGCCGCGTGAAGAACCCGATTGACATCCCCTGGAGGTGGGCGAACACCCGCTGGCGGAGGTCCTGGAGCGCCCGCTGCCCAACCCACCCGACGAGGTAGGTCTGCGCGTAGGTCGCGCCCCAGTAGACGAACGCGGAGAGCAGGAACGCTCCGACGATAAACCGCAGCGCCCCGAGGTCGTCGGCCTCGATTCCCGCGTCGATCGCCTTCCCGACGAGGTAGGGGGGCGCCAGGCCGGCACCGGTGGCGGCGACGAGCGCGACGAACATCAGCGCGACCCGTCCCCGGTAGGGCCGCAGCAGCCCGAGCAGCCACCGGACCTTGCGCGCGCGGTCGTCCTCGCCGCGGGCGAGCCGCCACAGTTCGCGGGCGAGCAAGCCGATCCGCCGCCACATCACAGCCGCACCGCCTCCTCGCGCTCCTCGAGATCGCGCTGCACGAACACCGTGTCCTCGAGGCCCTTCTCGGCCAGCTCCGCGTACAGGGGGCAGCGCTCCAGCAGCTCCTCGTGCGTCCCGCGGTCCACGAGCCGCCCCTCGTCCATCACCACGATCTCGTCCGCGAGCGAGATCGTCGACAGCCGGTGCGCGACGATGAACGTCGTCCGGCCCGTCATCACCTCGCGCAGGCCGTTGGTGATCAGCGCCTCCGTGCGCGCGTCCACCGACGAGGTCGCGTCGTCGAGGATCAGGATCCGGGGATCTGCGATCAGCGCCCTCGCGATCGCGACCCGCTGGCGCTGCCCGCCGGACAGCGTCAGGCCGCGCTCGCCGACCACGGTGTCGTAGCCGTCGGGCAGCTCGCGGATGAACCCGTCCGCCTGCGCGCGGCGCGCCGCAAGCTCGATCTCCTCACGGCTCGCGTCCGGGCGCGCGTAGGCGATGTTCTCCGCCACGCTGGCGGAGAACAGAAAGCTTTCGTCGGCGACGAACGCGATCTCCGAGCGCAGCGACGCCACGTCCACCCCGCGCACGTCGACCCCGTCGATCAGCACCGCCCCCCGGCTCGGGTCGTACAGCCGCGCCAGCAGCGCGACCAGGCTCGTCTTTCCCGAGCCCGTCGGGCCGACCAGTGCCACGGTGCGACCCGGCTCCAGCTCGAGATCGACATCCTCGAGTGCCGGCTCGCCGCCGTTGTAGGCGAGGCTCACGCGGTCCAGGTCGACCTTCCCCGGTCCGGCCCGAAGCGGGGGCGCGTCCGGGGCGCTCGCGATCCGCGGCTCGCGGTCGAGGACCTCGAACAGCCGGTTGCCGGACGCGATCGCGCGCTGCGCCATCCCCAGCGCGATCCCGAGCATCCGCATCGGGAACGTGAGCATCATCAGGTAGATGTAGAAGGCGGTGAACTCACCGATCGTGAGCCCCCCGTCGATCACGAGCTGACCGCCCACGAGCAACACCACGGCGAGCCCGAGGTTGGGCAGGAACCCGAGCAGCGGGTTGTAGAACGCCCGCAGGCGGGTGGAGTACATGTTCTGGTCGAACAGGCGGCCGACCGCGCGGCGGAAGCGCCCGAGCTGGTGCTGCTCGCGCGCGAACGCCTTCACGATCCGGATCCCGGTCACCCCCTCCTCGGCGTCGGCCGTCAGCTCGGCGAGCCGCTGCTGCACCTCCTGAAGCGCGGGGCGCGACCGGCGGTTGTAGCGCATCGCCGTCGCGATCACGAAGGGCACCGGGATCAGCGCGAGGGCGGCGAGCCACGGCTTGATCGCGAACATCACCGCGCTCGCGAGCAGGATCGTGAGGGCGTTCTGGGTGATGAAGATCAGTCCGTAGCCGAGGAAGAAGCGGATCGACTGTAGGTCGACCGTGGCGCGGGACATCAGCTGTCCCGTCTGCTGGGAGTCGAAGAAGCCCAGCTCCAGCTCCTGCAGGTGGCGGTAGAAGCGGTTTCGCAGGTCGAGCTCGACGCTCAGCGACACCTTTCCCGCGATCAGCCGCCGGCTCACGGTGAGGCCGAGCCTCAGCACCCCCGCGCCCAGGATCACGACGACGAGCGGCAGCAGCGCATCGCGCTCACCGCTCTTGATCGCGTCCACCGCCTCGCCGACCAGGGCCGGGATCGCGACGGTCATCGCCATCGCCGCCGAGGCGAGCACCAGCGAGGCGATCACGGTTCGGCGGTACGGACGCACGAACCCGAGTAGCCGCCTGAAGGTGGACATCAACCCCTACTATACAAACTGAAGTAAAGCGCGACCCCGTGCGCCATACTTCGCCTGTGGTGAGGCTGTTGCTCGCGTCGGTGGTGGGCGTGCTCTCGATCGCGGCGGTGGTCGTGGCCGCCACCCGCACGGACGGCGACGCCGACGAACCCGTCGTCGGGGCGGCGAGCACCGACCGCTGGCGCGCGCTCGAACCGAGCCCGCTTGGGCGCTCGGAGGTCGCGGCGGCCCGAATCGGCAGGCACATCTACGTCGTCGGCGGGTTCGAAGCTCCCGCCGGCGAGACTACCGACGCCACCGCCCGCTACAGCATCAAGCGAGACCGCTGGAAGCGGCTGAAGCCGATGCCCATCGCCGTCAACCACCCGACCGCCACCTCCTACCGGGGCAAGCTCTACGTCCACGGCGGGTTCACGAGCGCGTCGGGCCTGAGCGATCCGACAGCCGCGCTGCAGGTGTACAGCCCCAAGCGTAAGCGCTGGGCGCGACTCCCCGACTCACCGACGCCGCGGGCCGCTCACGCGTTGGGGGTGATCGACGGCAAGATCCACGCGGCCGCCGGCGCCAACGACAGCAGCGCCCAGCTCAGCTCGCTCGAGATCTACGGCGTCGCAGCGCGCCGGTGGACGACCGGTCCGCATCTCAACATCGGCCGCAACCACGTCGGGGCGACGGTGGAGGCCGGCCGCCTCTACGTCCTCGGAGGTAGGGACGGGAGCGGGATGGACTTCAACGTCTCCGAACGGTACGACCCGGCGCGCGGCGGCTGGGAGACGCTCGCACCCCTGGACACCGCGCGCAGCGGCTTCGCGGCGGTAGACGTCAGCGGGAAGGTGGTCGCGTTCGGAGGCGAGGAGATCACGCCCGGCGGCGCGACCATCGAGCAGGTCGAGCTGTACGACCCGGGCAGCGATTCCTGGGCCGCGCTTCCCGACATGCGAACGCCGCGGCACGGGCTCGGCGGCGCGTCGAAGGGCCGCCGAGTGTTCTCGCTCGAGGGCGGGCCCGAGCCGGGCCTCGCGTTCTCGCGCTCGCTCGAGTTCCTGGACGTCCCGAAGCAGCTCGCGCCATAACCTGCCTCGGGCTCACGCCTCCACGGGCGCGGGCGTCCGCGCGCCGCCGAGCGCGCCCGCGCTCGCGGCCCCGACGAGCACGATCGCCGCGACCTGCGCGGCCGAGAGGTCCTGGCCCAGAACCACCAGGCCCGCGAGCGCCGCGACGCCCGGCTCGAGGCTCATCAGCACGCCGAAGGTGCCCTCCGGCAACCTTCGCAGCGCCTCCAGCTCGAGCGAGTAGGGGATCGCCGAGCTCAGCAGCGCGACGCCGAGGCCGATCGCCAGCAGCTCGGGCTCCAGCAGCTCCGCGCCCCCGCCCACGATCCCGACCGGAAGCAGCAGGATCGTGGCGACGACCATCGCGAGCGCGAGGCCGTCCCCGCCGCTGAACGCGCGACCGACGCGCGCGGAGAGCAGGATGTACGCGGCCCAGAACAGCCCGGCAAGAAACGCGAGCCCGACGCCGAGCGCGTCGAGGGAGCCGCCGGGAGCGGGGGAGAGCAGCATGATCCCGGCCGCGGCGAGCGCGACCCATGCGAGGTCCAGCGCGCGCCTCGAGGCGACGATCGCCACCCCGAGCGGACCGACGAACTCCAGCGTCACGGCGATCCCCAGCGGGATCCGATCGAGGGACTCGTAGAAGCTCAGGTTCATCGCCGCGAGCGTGACCCCGAAGAGCGCCACCAGGCGCCACGCCCCGGCCGCGGATCCCCGCACCATCGGCCTCCACACGGCGACGAGGACGATCGCCGCGAACAGCACCCGGACGAGCACGGTGCCGGTCGGGCCCAGCTCGTCGAACAGCGTGGTCGCGATCGCCGCGCCGAGCTGGACGGAGACGACCCCACCGAGCACCAGCCCGACGGAGGAGGCTCGATGCGAAGGTCTCAAGACACGAGCCTTCCACGCCGGACGCACCGGCGGCGCGCCGACTCCTCGCGAGCGGGTGTCCCGCCGCCGGGATCGGTAGTTTCAGACCCCCTGTCGTGGGTAGATGAGCGGCGCTTGAGGCGAAGCAGAGCATGAACTCCGCCCAGCAAGACTTCACCCTCGCGGAGCGAGAGGATCGACTCGCATGGGTCCTCGGCTCCTCGCGCAGTGGCAGCACGTGGCTCCTTCGGATGCTTTCCGAGCTGCGCGAGGTGGTGCCGATCGACGATCCCCACCTCGGTCACCACGTCGGAGTCTGGAGGCCGATCCCGCTCGCATGGGCGACTGCCGAGGAGATGCCGAGGCTGACCACGCTGTGGACGGTGAAGCGCGGCAAGCGGGGGTACTTCTTCTCCGATCGGTACCGAAAGCAGTGGGCCCCCGCGCTGCGCCAGCTGATCGTGACCCGATTCGACGCCCAGGCGCACGACGTCGCCGGCTCGCGCGGCGTCCGCGAGCCGATGGTCATCGTCAAGGAGCCCGCCGGTCATGTCGCCGACCTGCTGTTCTCGCTCTTCCCGGAGTCGCGGCTCGTGTTCCTGCTCCGCGACGGCCGTGACGTCGTCGATTCCTGGCTCGACGCCTACACGCGCGGCTCCTGGGCGCTCGACGAGGGCGCCTATCCGCTCGCGCCCGAGGGGCGCCTTCCGATGGTGAGATGGCTTTCCACCGTGTGGACCTACCGGACGGCCGTCGTCCAGGCGGCGTACGAGCGCGGCTCGGGGTCGCGTCGCGCCCTGGTCCGTTACGAGGACCTCCGCCACGACCCCGCCGCTCAGCTCGATCGGGTCTGCGACGCGCTCGGGCTCGACGTCCCCCGGAGCCGGCTGGACGCGATCGTCCAGCAGCACGCCTACGAGCACGTCTCCCACGCCGAGAAGGGCGAGGGCAAGGAGGTCCGGGCCGCGAAGCCGGGCGCGTGGCGGGAGAACCTCAGCGGCGAGGAGCAGAGGGCGATGCTCGAGATCATGGCCGGCAAGCTGGCCGAGCTCGGCTATCTTCCCGACGGGCTCACGCCCGGCGTGGGCGATCACCCCCTCGCCCGCTCGACCTAGTGCCCCGTCCACCAATGGATGCCCCGTTCTGGCGGCTGCGAGTCTGCGCCTGGCTGCGTCCTCGGTCGCCGAAATGGCGCTGCCATTCCGGCTCCCTGCGTCCTTGCCATGCTTGACTCTCGCTCGCCAGAAGCGGGCCACCATTGTCGGACTGGGCACTAGGCGCCGTCCTGGCTTCACTCGTTGATCTACATCTGGATCCGATCGACGACGAACTGGGAGGACGAGGAGGCCGTTCTGGCCCAGCTCTCCCCCGAGCTGAGGTCGAAGGTGGGGGTCTGGAACGACACCTTCACGATCCCGTTCCATGTGTTTCGCCACCGGGTGCGCGAGATCGCCCGGCTGAACGTGTCGAAGGTGGAGGACGCGGTCTGCGCGCGCTGGGAGGAGATTCCCGTCGGGAGCCTCGTCCTTCCGGCCGACGACGACGACTGGTTTGCCCCGGATGTCGGCAGGGCGCTGCAGAGAGCGTACGACTCTCGCGCGACCGGCTACTACTGGATCCCCGGCTTCATCGAGGTCCCGATCAACTTCGGCCACCGGCTCAGCCTGATTCGCCGCCGCGTCTTTCCCCGAACGCCGCTGAAGTGGATCTGCACGACGAACAGCTACGCACTTCTCAAGCGCCCGGAGACCAAGCGGCTTCTGCAGTCGCACGTACGCGCAAGCGAGTGGTTCGAGGAGCAGCCCGCCGGAACAGCAAATAGAGTGGAGCGGCGCCTCAGCGTGATGAACCGGACGCTGGGCTCACAGACCTCGCTCGGGTTCGGCAAGCCCGGCCTCACCCGGTCCCAGCTGATCCGGAAGTTCCGCAGGTACAGGGCGCTGTACCGGAGGGCCGAGTCCCCGGAGCTGGCCTGGTGCCGGCCGTACCTGGCGATGATGGCCGACCTCATGGACCAGCTGAGTGTGAAAGATCTGCGACCCTCATAGGATTGGAAGCGTGCAGCGCATCCTCATGAACCCGCTGACCGTGGTGATCGTGCGGACTCGAAACCACACTCGGGCGCGAAGGTTTGCGGAACGAATCTAGCGCCCGCGACCCGGTCTTCATCGGCGGTCTGAGGAGTGGGACCACGATTGTCTGCACACTCATCTCGGCCCACTCTCGCTACGCCGAGCTGCCGGAGCTGCAGTTCCAGAGCCATAACGGCGGGTTGAGCGACCTTCTCGCCGGCAGGACGACGATGGAGCGGTTCGTGGAGCGGATGAAGGGCTGGTACTACCGGACACCGCCGGCCCGGCCGCCCGGGCTGGACGCGCTTGTCTCGCGAGAGGTGCTCGACGTGATCCTCGAATCCTTCGCATCCTCGTTCGCGAGCCGCCCCGTCGAGACGAGCCGCGCACTGATCCTCTCGCTTGTCGAGCCGCGGATGAGGGCGACCGGGAAGGCGAGCTGGGTCGAGGGTACGCCCACCACCACCACTGCCGCATCTGCGCTGCACGAGCTTCTCCCCGAGGCCAGGTTCGTGCACATGGTCCGCGACGGGCGCGACGCCGTCGGTTCACTGCGTCGCCGCGGTTGGGGTCCGCACGACGTTGGGAAGGCCGTGCGGTGGTGGGGTGACAGGCTGCGGCTGGCGGAGCAGCAGCGCCGGGCCATTCCGCCGGATCGGTTCTGCGCGATCGACCTGGCCGATCTCGTGCTCGACGACAGAGACAGCTCTTATCGCCGCCTTCTCGAGTTCCTCGGCGTGAACGACGAGCCCCCAATGCGGTCGTTCTTCGAAACGCGGGTCGGCGCCGAGCCGGCACACATCGGGGCCTGGCGGGAGGAGCTTCCGCGAGCGGAGCGAGATGAGCTGGAGTCGGCGTATGCCTCGGTGCTGGTGGGACTCCGGCGTGACAGCGTCTCGCTCGTCCCCGGTGCAGTCGCGAGGTAGGTTCCGAGCAAGCACGCCACGGATGGAGCGCCTTGCGATGCTTTCGGACGGCGTCGACTCGAGCTCTGTGGTCGCCGCGATGGCGCGATTGAGCAGCGGTCCGGTCAAGACGTTTTAATCGGGTTCGACGTCGATGAATTCGACGAGACGACGAGCGCGCGCGACGTCGCGCGCCTGTACGGCGCCGAGCATCACGAGGGGGTGCTCGATTCCACGGCGATGGGGGCGCTGCCGCGCCTCGTGTGGCATTACGGCGAGCCGTTCGCCGACTCGTCCGCCCTCGCGACCTTCTCCCTACGAGGAATACGCGGCGCGGCGCGCTCGCGCCTACTTTGACGAGTCTGCGCGCGCGCGCCTGTATGAGCCCTAGTTCCTCGAAAGCCTGGGTACCCCGCCCTGGCTCTCCCTCCTGCAGGAGCCCTACCTGGCGTCCGATGCCGACCACGTCGTGGAGCGGCTGCTCGACGTCGACGTTCAGACCTACTTGCCCGACGACCTGCTCGTGAAGATGGACATCGCCACCATGGCGCACTCACTGGAGGCCCGCTCGCCGCTGCTCGACCCCGCGATGATGGAGCTCGCCGCCGCGCTTCGGATTAGCGTGAAGCTCGACGGGGGAACCACCAAGCGGATCTTCAAGCAGGCGATGCGCGATTGGCTGCCGGAGGGGATTGTGGACCGGTGGTTCCGCACCTACATCGACAGCGCGGCGGCCGAGGCGCCCGTTGCGCTGTCCGTAGCCTGAGGGCGATCGACGGCGACCAGACGAGGGCAATCGAGCAGCCTAGACATCGGCGTACGCGGGCATCTCGAGCACGAGCCCCTGCATGGCGGAAACCGTCTGCGGCGGCGGTTGCCGGCGGTGAACCGCGAAATCCCGGTAGCCCTCGAGTGCCTCCTCGGCGACCGTGCGTGCGGAGGAAGAGCGCCTGGCCAGCAGCCGCGCCGTCTCCGTCACCGTTAGCGCGAGCTCCGGTCGGTCGCCCCGGATCGTCTCCAGAAAGAGCCCGGCGCGGACAGCCGTGAAGAGCATTGCGAGAGTGTCGCCGTCGGCCGACGGCCCGCCCCGCATCCACGCGCGATGCTCCGCAACCGCACGCCGAGCCGTGTCCTTGGCGGACCAGCCGCGCACGTTTGGGAACGATGCGACTTTCTTGCCATCGGCGAGCGCGAACGAGACCGGGTCGATGGGGCGGCACTTGAGGGCACGCAGGCGGGAGCGCGATCGCGTAGCCGCGGGGAGGACCATCAGTCGGTCGGCGCGCAGGGCCGGATACGGGCCGGCACCCTGGGATGCAGCTGCCGCGCCGAGCACCGCCGGGTCCCCAGGGTCGCCTGGCAGCAGCGCGAACGCTTCGTCAGGACGACGCGGACGGGCGAGGCTAGGCCAGTCGCAGAGGGGGAGCACTTGAGGATCCCGCCCGCCGGGCAGCATGTTTGTGGGTCGCCATCTCCCCTGGGCGAGCACCAAATCCACCGGATCGGCCCCGGCAAGTTGGACCTCGGTCGCGCCCTCATGCTCGAGCTCGGCCTCGATCAGGGCGGCGATCCGCGCGGAAAGGCGAACCAGCACGGGCACGAACTCGGCGAGCGGAGGATCGGGGGGGTCGAGAAGCGAGTCGCGCAGATCAAGCGCGCGGCGAAGCGCATCCTCCTCCTCGGGCATGCGTCGCAGCGCACGATGCAACACGTCGGCGCGTCCCGAGGCGCGTTCGCCGTGGGCCAGCCAGAGCCAGATCCGGCTGGGCTCGGTAACCAACTTCAGGCACAGACTTGCCGTCCGGGGCCCGCTTGAATCGATGCAGACGGGAAACGCCCAATGCCACCAGTGCAGCAGCTCGAGCCATGCCGCGATACGGCGATCCTGCGCGTCTCGGTCGCGCTCTGGCGGTCGTCTGTCGGCACCGCTCAGCAGCCGCCAATCGGCGGTCGTCCCGTACAGCCCTGGCCGCTCGAGGGTCCTGATCGCGTCGGGGGTCGCGCCGGGGCCAAAGTAGAGGGCGCGGCCGGGGACCGCCTCGGCGGAGCCGTCGAGCGCGTAGGCAAACGCCGATCCGCCGACAACCTCGCGAAGCTCGTCGTCGTCATAGATGCGGGGATAGTGCAGCAGGAGGTCCGCGGGGGGAAAAGCGCGCCGCAGCCTCTGCCAGCGCGCCCGCGCCCGTGCGCCGGCGGCGCCCGGGCCGGTCGAATCCGGAGCCAGGACCACCGCCAGGTCGACGTCGGAAAGGCCGGGCACCGAATCGTCCGACCCGAAGCTGCCCCGCACGTACGTGGTCGCACCCCTCTGTCCCCGAACAAGGTAGGCGGCACCGGCCCGAGCGATCAGCCAGTACGCAAGCGTCCAGATTCGACGGGCCGGTGTTCGCGAGGTGCGGAGGAGCAGCCTATGGACGGCGACGACGATCCTGGACCGGGCGGTCAAAGTGGCTCGGTTATCTTATGCGCGCCATCGAGCCGGGCTCCGGCCCGGGGCAGAGCATCACGTGACGGGTCCGAGTCGGAAAGCCCAGCCTCCGGAGCTGATCAGCGTAGTCGTGCCGGTGCTGAACGGTGAGGATCACGTCCTCGAGCAGCTCACAGCGCTCGCCTCGCAGACATATGCCGGAGCGTGGGAGCTGGTTGTCGTCGACAACGGGTGCACCGACCGGACGATGGAGATCGTTCGGGACCGAGCCGACGGGCAGCCGGCAGTGAGAATCGTCGAGGCGAGGGGGAAGCGCGGCCTCAACCACGCCCGCAACGCGGGGGCGGCCGCGGCAGACGGCGACTTCCTCGCCTTCTGCGACGCCGACGACGTCGCCACCCCAAGCTGGCTCGCCGCAATGGCTGAAGCAGCACGCCACGCCGATCTCGTGGGCGGCCGCAACGAATGGGAGGCGCTAAACGAACCGATGGTGGTGGCGTGGCGACCATCGGCACCGATGACCGACCTGATGCGAGCACACGGCTGGCTTCGGTACGCTCCGGGCGGCAATCTCGGGGTCTGGACGGCGGTGGCCCGCGAGATCGGCTGGGACGAGCGCTTCTCCTTCGGCAGCACCGACCAGATCTTCTCCTGGCAGGCGCAACTCGCCGGATACAGGCTCGCCTTCGCGCCCGACGCCGTGATGCAGCTGCGCTTCCGCCACAGCATCGGGGCGACTGCCCGGCAGTTCTACCGCTACGGAAGGTCGGGCCCGGAGCTTCACCGCGCATTCCGGGACTCCGGGATTCCGAGACCCGACAACGGGCACGCACTGCAAGTCTGGAAGCGCCTGATCGTCGGTCTCCCCGATCTCTGGATCTCACGGGAGCGCCGCGGCCGCTGGGTTCGGCAGGCCGCATATCGGTTCGGACGGCTCGTGGGAAGCGCTCGCACGCGGACCCTCGTGCTGTGAACCTGTTCTTGATCGGCTGGCGTCCGTCCGGGCTCGCGGACCCGGCCGCAGCCGAGCGCGCGCTGAGGGCGCTGCTCGAGCGGCTTCCATTCTTCGACAGCGCACGGATCGAGCAGTGGCACGCCGAAAGCGGCCGAGCGACGATGGCATGCGTCGGGCATCCGCCCGAGCAAGTGGGCGCAGTCCGCTACGTCGACTCCGACGCCGATGGCATGGCGCTCTTCTCGGGTCGCCCGTTCGAGTGGACCGGCGATTGCGAGGCCGACGGACGGGCGCCGCTCGATCCCCGCTTCTACCGCCGGCCCGCGTTGGAGTGGGCGGCAGATCTCGATGGGAGGGTCACCGCGGCGCGCTACGAAGACCGAGGCGGCAC
Source organism: Solirubrobacterales bacterium (assembly GCA_050697095.1). Classification (GTDB taxonomy): domain Bacteria; phylum Actinomycetota; class Thermoleophilia; order Solirubrobacterales; family 70-9; genus DASPWW01. Next base: position 11,502 of record JBOGZH010000005.1, on the reverse strand, counting down.
GCTCGAGTTGTACAGCGATCCGCTCGGGGCCTACCCGGTCTTCTCCGGAGAGCGCGACGGGACGCGCTGGATCAGCAACAGCGCCGAGCTCGTGCGCACCGCACTCGGCACCCGCGAAATCGACCTGTCGGTCCTCGCCTGCCTACTGGCCGGCGGCTGGTCGCTCAGCGGCGAGCCCGTCTGGCAGCACGTGCGGCGGCTTCCCCGGGGGGTGGTTCTCTCGCTGCGGGCCGGACGGCCCGACACCGCGACCGAGCTGCTTCCGCTCGAGCGGATAGCGCCGTTGCCAGGCGCGGGATTCGAGCCGGGCCGCACGGCCAGGCTGCTGGTCGCCGCGACCGCGGCGCTCGCCGACTGGCCGGGCCGCCCCGCCGTGCTTCAGCTCTCGGGCGGGCGGGACTCGCGCCTGCTCCTCGCGGCGGGGTTGCGGGCCAACGTCGATGTCGAGGTGGTCACGACCGGCGCGCCGGAGCTGCCCGACGTTCGGGTGGCGCGCGAGCTCTGTGAAGTCGCGGGCAAATCCCCCGAGCTGCGCTCGCCCGACCCGGGCGGCGCCCTGCACGGCGCTACGTCCGAGACCGCCCGGCTCCTCGGTCTGACGTCGGGCGGTGCGATCTCGCTGGAGGACGCGGGCGGATACTTCTCGGTCCCTGTCTCCGCGCTGCCTCTGCTCTTCAACGGGCAGGGAGGAGAGATCGCCCGGGCCTACTATGGAAACGGGGATGGGCTGACACGCGAGGACTTGGTCAGCGAGCTGTTCCGAGCCATCGCCCGGTCCGGTGAGATCCTCGCGGCTTCGGGCAGGGCACTCGTGGAGCGCGTGCTGGCGCGGGCCGTGGACGAGGCGATCGCATCAGGAGTGGCGCGGAAGGACGTGCCCGACGTCTTTTACCTGGCACGTCGGATGGGATCCTGGGCGGCCACCGGGCACGGTTGCGTGGAGTACGTCAAGGGGGACACGATCTGCCCGCTGTGGAGTCGGCGCTTGCTCGATCAGCAGCTGGGATTGTCGTTGCGCGAACGCGCGCGTGGGCGCTTCCCGCACGCGGCGCTGGAGGCGCTGGCGCCTGAGCTGGCCCGCATTCCCTACGCCGAGCCGGCTCCGCATGCAACGCAGCCGGATGGGTTCGCCGCCGTGCATGAAAAGGTGCGCGAGGCCGTCGCTGCTCAGGTCGCCCATCCTGCCTGGGAGGTGCTCGAGCGACCCTACGTCCGGGAGCTGCTCGCCCGCGATCCCCGTGCCCTCGACGCCCAACAGCGCCGTCACGTGTGGCGACTGGGAACGGTGTTCATGGGTGCCGCGTCGGAGCCGGCGGCGTGAGGCGCAGCGGTCGGAGGCTGCACCTCTACGAAGTCGGCGTGCGCTGGCCGCCGGAGACCTTCGTCGGCTGGAAGCTGGAGGGCCTCGCAGCCCGGGGCATGCGGGTGACCGTGGCCTCGAAGAGGGTCCAGGATCCTCACGCCCGGCTGTCCGGGGTCGAGCTAGTCGCGATCCCGAGACGGCCGAGGGGCATCGCGGCAGGACGCATCATTGCTCGCCACGGGCTTGCCCTGCTGATCTCGGCACCTCGCAGGGTGGTGAAACTGGTTCGCGGCATCAGGCGGCATGCGCCCGCCGGTGTCCGCAAGCGCTACGGCGGAATGATCGGACTCCTGGCCATGTGTCTGCCGCTGGCGCGGTTCCGGCCCGACCTCGTCAAGTTCGAGTGGAACACCACGGCGACCGACTATCTGCCCTTGTTCGACGTCTGGGGCTGCCCGGTCGTGACAAGCTGCCGCGGGAGCGACACCAGCGTCTATCCGCACATACCGGGTCTGGAGCGATACGCGGTCCGATTGCCGGAGGTGATGAAGAAGGCCAGCGCCGTCCATTGCATCTCGGCGTCGGTGAGGCGTGAGGCGCTGAGGTTCGGGCTCGCCCCTGCGAAGGCACGGGTAATACGGCCGGGAGTGGACCCCGAGCTCTTCCGCCCCGCCGCCGGGAACACCGCGCGCGGGGTCGCACCGGACGGCGTTCTGGGGGTTGTCATGGTCGGCTGGCTGCGGTGGGAGAAGGGCTACGAGTACGCGCTGGAGGCGCTCCGCGGCCTCGTGGATCGCGGCGCGCCCACCCACCTCGAGATCATCGGCGCGGTCCCGAGCGAGCAGTGGCGCGGGACGCTCGGGGAGCGGGAGCGGATCCTCCACACGGCGGCCGACCTCGGCCTCCAGCGGTACGTGCACTTGCGCGGCCAAGCCTCATCGGTGGATATCAGCCGCCGGCTTCAGGCCAGCGACGTGCTTCTTCATTCGAGCGTCAGCGAGGGAATACCCGCCGCGATCGTCGAGGCGATGGCGTGCGAGCTGCCGGTGGTCGCCACGAACTGCGGTGGGGTGTCGGAGGCGGTGACGGACGGCGTCGAAGGATTCCTCGTCACCCCCCGAGAGCCGGAGCATCTTGCGGAGGCACTGTTTCGGCTATGGCAGGACCCCGCGCTGCGGAGGCGCATGGGAGCGGCGGGCAGGGCGAGGGTCCTGTCGGAGTTCACGCTGGAACACGAGCACGCCGCGTTCGTGGAGATGTACCGCGAGGTGATCGGCGGGTGAGACCGCGAGTCGCCCTCGTCGTCACCACGACCACCGCGGAGCGCGGGGATGTGCTCGCCAAGCGGCTCCGGGGGTTGTTGGACACAGGCTGGGACGCGCGCCTGTTCTGCAAGGGCGAGTCGTGGGCGAGCGACCCGGCGCTCCGCGATCCCGCGCTCGGGCCACGCGTCGAGTTCAGCCCGGCGCGGGATCGCTACCCACCGCCCTTGCTCCATCGTCGTCCTGCCGAGCTCCTGCGGTACCTGCGAGCGAGGGGCGAAGCAGGTCCCTTCGACCGCCGTCTGCTCGAGCTCCGCCCGGATCTGATCCACTTCCACTCCGGCTCGGCCGCATGGAAGGGCATGCGGCTGAAGAACATCCTGGACTGCCGGGTCGTGGTCAGCTTTCGGGAGGATGGGGCGGATCTCGACGTTCCCGATCCGGCGCTCCTGTGGGAGGCGGACCTCCTCCTCTTCCCGGACGAGGACGGGGTGGAGCGTGCCGCCGCGCGGGGATGCCCGCGGGAGCGGGCGGAGGTTCTCCCACCCCCGCTGACCCTCGACCCGCGGCTGGACGGCCCCAGGCCGCAGGCCGGGCCGCTTCGCGTGCTCAGCGCCGGGCCGTTGACCTGGGCGCACGGCTTCGAGCACTCCGTACACGCGGTCAGGCTCGTCCTGGACATGGGCATCGCCTGCGAGTACCGGATCGTGGGCCGCGGAGATCACCTTCTCGCGGTCGCCTTCGCCCGCCATCAGCTCGACCTGGCACAGCACGTCGAGCTGGTGTCACCCGACGGCGGGAACCCCCTGATGGAGGAGCTGAGGACCGCCGACGTGCTCGTCGATCCCGCCGTGACGGACACGATCTCGCCAACCCCGCTGATCGCGGCCCAGGCGCTGGGGATTCCCTTCGTGGCCACGCGGCGCGACGGCCTGCCCGAGGACGCGGGCATCGCCGTCCCGCGACGGAACCCCAGGGCGATCGCGGACGGACTTGCGATCCTCGCGGGCGATCCCGCCGTGCGCGAGCGCATGGCAAGGGCCGGTCGGGCAGGCATCGGTAGGTACCCGACGCTCGAAGAGCATCTCCTCCGGCTCGAGGACCTCTACGGGAGCGTTCTCGCCTAGACGGTCGCGGTCGGCGTGGCCTCGTCGGGGCTGGGGGCAACACCCCGGCGTCGCAGGCTGAGCGCCGCGTCGATCAGGAAGATCGAGAGCAGGAGCAGGCTGAGCCGCGTCATCGCCCCCACCTGGAGAGCGTGGCGTGGAACCTCGAGTGGACCACCGTGCCACACGAGCGCGGCGTGCGGGACCTGGAGGAGCAAGGCGATCGCCGGGACAAGCCACACCGCTCGGGCCGCCCCGCGCCAGGCGAGCCACGCAGCGGCAGCGATCACCGCCGCAAGCCAGGCGAGCACCGCAGCGATCGAAGGGGGATAGACCGCAGCGGCGATGGGCCCGGGCAGCAGCGGTTCGGTTCCGGTGGCGCGATAGGAGGAGATTGGTCCATATCCGCCGGCCTCGGACCTCGAGGGATCGACGGTGAACAGCGCCTCGCGGTTGCGCACGACGGGGGCGAGAGCGCGATCCGGGTGGGTGAGCAGGAAGGCAGCCCGGGTGCTTCTTCCCTCGGCCCGGACCCACTCGCGGAACGCACCGAGGCGGGGATCCTCCTCAATCAACGGACGAACCTCGGCGCCGCCGAGCTCCTCGCCCGCCAAGACCTGCAGCCGATCGGGGACCGGCATGCCGTGGGCGCGGAAGTATTCGAGTTCGGTCTCGCTCGTCAGCACGCGGGTCCCGATTACGTTGAGAAGGGGGTTCTCCCAGCGCGGCTGGGCCGTGGGGCTGTTCAGGGCAAGCGCATGGGCGATGAAGATCGCGATCAGCCCGGAGGCGAGCACGATGCGCGGACGACGGGGAATCCGTAACGCCGCCCAGCCGATCGCGAATGGCACGGCCAGCAGCGCGACGTAGGCGTTGCTGTCGCGCGTGAAGGTCCACAGCAGTGTGCTTGCGAGCACGGCCGCGATCGCCCAACCCCCGGGGGCGGGGGTGCGGGCCACCGCGAGCCAGGCGGCGAGCACCGCCGCGGCGAGCGAAACCGCCACCGACTCGCTGAGGATCAGGCGGTCCCACTGCGTGACCCAGACGCTGAGGCTGAACAGCAGCACGAGGCAGAAGGCCGCCGGGCGGAGTGCCGGCCACCGTACGCATCGTGCCACGACCGCGGCAAGCGCCAGCCAGCAGGCGATCGAGATCGCGAGCTGGGTGACGGTGCGGGCAGCGTCGGAGTCGGGAAGGAGCTTGTAGAGCAGAGGCACGGTCCACCCGCGCCATCCCGCAAGGAACTCCGATGACAGCAGGGGTTGGGCGGCCACGTGGAGGTAGGTGCCGGAGTCCGGGAACATGCGCGTGGATGACGGCACGAACGCAGCCAGGCGCAGCCCGACGTACACCAGCCCTGCAAGCACGAAGAGAAGGGGCAGGGGCGGCAGGTGGCACATCCGGTGGACCATCCGGAAGGCTGAGGAAACGCTAGCTCTCATCCCAAGCGCGTCGGCTAGCCTAACCCGACGCAGAGCAGCGCGTGACGATCGCCGATCCGACAGACAGAGCCCGCGGGGCGCTGGTGACGGCGTTGATGCCGGTGAAGGCGTATCACGGGGGATACCTGGATGAGGCTGTTGGCTCGATGCGCGCCCAGACGCACCCGAAGTGGCGTCTGCTCGTGATCGCCGAGGAGTCGGGCCGCACGGACCTGGAGGGAGTATTAGCTGAGCATCTCGTCGATCCGCGCATCGGTGTGATCGCCAACGAGGGCCGCAAGCTCGCCGGTGCGTTCAACACCGGCATGAAGCGCGCCGAGACCGAGTTCGTGGCGATCCTGTTCGGCGACGACCTCTGGGCGCCGACAGCCGTCGAGGTGCTGGCGAAGGGCATCGCCTCCTCTCCCGGCACGGACTTCTTTCACTCCTCGCGCCGCATCATCGACGAGGAGGGCAGGCCGATCAGCTCGATCCACCCTAGCCGGCCGACGGTGTTTGCCGACGACTTCGGGGCATCCTCACCCGTAAAGCACCTGCTCTGCTGGAATCGGGAGCAGGGCCTCGCGATCGGGGGCATGGACGAGTCCCTGAACTCGGTGGGGGTGGACGATTTCGATTTCCCCTGGTCGATGGCGGAGCGGGGCGCAACCTTCAGGGCGATCCCGGATTGCCTCTACATCTACAGAGACCACCGCGAGTTCTTCCGGCTTACCACCCACCTCCCGCTCAGCCATCACAAGCGCGAGATCGCGCGGATCATGCGCAAGCACGGAGGCGACCGGGCGACGATCGCGGCGGCCGTGGCCACGGCGGAGCGCTCACATCTCCGCCAGTGCCTGTACCGATCACGCTTCGACCGCTGGATGAAGGGCCTGCGCGGGCATGACGCCCGAAGCGGCTGGCGGGAGCGCTACCGGTGAGCCGGGGGCTCCGATGACCGCCACCTACCGGCCAAGCGTCTCGGTGATCGTTCCCGTCTACAACGCGGAGGCGACGATCGACGAGTGCGTTCGCTCGCTGCTGGAGCTGCGATATCCGCGGGACAAGCTCGAGCTTCTGGTGGTGGACAACGACTCGCGCGACGGAACCGCCGGCGTACTGAGGGAGTACGGGGACCGCATCGTCCTGCTGCACGAGCGCAGGCGCGGCGCGGCGGCCGCTCGCAACACCGGCCTTGCCCGTGCGAGAGGGGAGGTCGTCGCCTTCACCGACGCCGACTGCGCCGTCGACCCGGACTGGCTGCGACACATCGTCGTTCCCCTCCAGGATTCCGGCGTGGGCATCGCGGGAGGGACGATCCTCGCCGGTCCGTCGGCGAACGATGTCGAGCGGTTCGGCGAGGAAATCCACGATCATCGCAGGGCCATCGAGGACCTCCGTCCTCCGTACGCGATCACGATGAGCTGGGCTTCGCGGCGCGAGGTGCTGCGCGAGCTGGGCGGGTTCGACGAGCATTTCAGGCGCTGCCAGGACGTCGACCTCTCCTTCCGCGCGGTCCAGGCGGACTACGCGCTGGCGTTCGTGGCCGAAGCGGTCGTCTACCACCGCAACGAGAACAGCCTGACGGGGCTCTTCCGGGAGGGCTTCGTACACGGGTTCCACGGCGTCCGCGCCCGCAAGCGGCACCAGGACTTCTTGCGCCGGTACGGTCACGGCCGGATCAACCTACGGGGCTACACGGCGATCGGCTCGCGCCTGCGGGACTGGGCGCGCGGCCGGGACACCCCCCGCTCGGGCTGCGACGCCGTGTTCAGCTCCGGCAAGAAGGCGGGCGGGCTGCTCGGCTCGCTGCGGTTCGGCCACCTCGATCTCTGAGGGGCACCCGGGGGTCCAATGTAGGATCGCGCGAATGAGCGACGTTGGCGCGGTCGTCCTTACGCTCGGCGAGCAGACGACGAGCCGTGCGCTGGCAAGCCTGGGAGCGCAGACGCTGGCGGTAGAAGACGTCCTCATCGTCGACGGAGTGAGGCCCTTCCACCGCGCGTTCAACTCCGGCGCCGAGCGAGTATCGACGCCGTTCTTCGTGCAGGTCGACGCGGACATGGTCCTGGACCCCGACTGTGTCGAGCAGCTGCGGGGCGGGATAGCTCCCAGAGTCGGCATCGCGGTCGTCGCACTGCGGGATCCTCTGATGGGCAGGATCGCCGGCGTGAAGATGTTCCGGCGCTCGTGCTTGGAAGCCCTGCGCCTCCGAGACACGATTGGACCCGAGATCGACCTCTACGTCACGCTCGCGCGGCTCGGATGGCTGACCCGGTGGTTGACCGGTCATGGCCGGCGATCGATGCGAGGCCCGACCCTCGGAGCACATCGACCCGACTACTCGGTCGACTACGTCTTCGGCACCTGCTACCTGCTGGGGAGGCTCTTCGCACAGCGCGAGGACCCCAGCGCGCTGGGGTGGCGATTCACCCGGCTGCGCCGGACCGCTCACCCGATGGCGCCGGTTGCGCGCATCGCGATGGCGCGCGGGATCCTCGGGTGCGAAACGCGCGATATGGCCAAGCCTCGCCCAGGGACCGCCGACGCCGCGTTCCTGCGTCGGCTAGTGGTGACACCCCCGGACGCGAGCTTCGCGCCGGGCTGCATCCGGCGGCTGACGGCGCTCGCAACCGAGCCGCTCGTTGAGGCCTTCCACGAGCTCGGGGCGTCGCTGCGGATCGCCTCACATGCCGGCTTGCGCGGCTGCCTGCGCGTGCTCGGCGAAACCGACCATCCACGCTCGCTCCTCGCCGAGGTTGCGCTGGGAGGCGGTGCTCTGGCGACGTCACCGCCGCCGGCGCGGAGGGGGACGCCGGTCGCGTTCGAGCAGCTCGCCGAGGCCTGGGCAGCCGATGATCCACTGGAGCGCGCAGCGTGACGGCACCCGCCCGGCCGCTTCGCGTCGTTTACGTCGGGACGCTGCCCCCGCATCAGGGCGGATCGGCGCTCACCAGCTTTCAGTTGCTCGAGGGATTGGCCGGCCTCGGTCACAGGATCGAGGCGATCGCACCGATCACCGAGGACGCGCTCCGGTCGGGCGATCCGCTCGCCGGCGGCGACCACGGGATCGAGGTGGCGCGGTTCGAGCTCCCTTATCTCGACATCTCCCCGGACACCCCGCCGTCCGGCGACTACCGGCGGCTCGAGGGGAAGGAGATCGAGCGGCTCGTCACGGCCGCGATCGCGCGCGACAGGCCAGACGTTCTCTTCATCGGGCGAGAGTCGTTCGCCGAGCACGCCGCTCCCCTCGTGCAGATGCACTCCCTGCCGAGCGTCCTGCGTCTCGCGGGCGCGACCACGATGGGCATCCTCAACGGCAGCTACCCGGTCCCGCTCGCCGACCGGCTGCTCGAGCGCTTTCACCAAGTCGACGTCGCGGTGACGCCCGCGCGCCACATGCAACGCACCCTTGGCCAGCTCGGGCTTCCCGCCGTCAAGGTCATCCCCAATCCGGTTGATCTCGAGCGCTTTCGCCCGACCCCGGGCGCGCCCGATCTGCGCCGCGAGCTCGACATCGGCGACGACGCGGTCGTGGTGGCGCACGTGTCGAACCTCAAGACGCTCAAGCGGCCGCTCGACATCGTGAACGCTGCAGAGATCGCTTCGCGCGAAGACGACCGCCTCGTCTTCCTCGTCGTCGGCGACGGCCCCTGCCGCCTCGAGCTCCAGCAGGCCTGTTGGGAACGGGGGTTGGCGGCGAGGTTCCGGTTTCCGGGCTGGGTCGACTACGAGAGCGTCCCGGGTTTCATCAGCTGCGCCGACATCGTCGTCATGCCCTCAGCCGGGGAGGCGCAAGCGCGTGTCTACCTCGAGGCCCAGTCGAGCGAGCGGACGCTCATCGCCAGCGACATTCCGGCCGCGCGCGAGGTGATCGAGGACGGCGAGACCGGCCTCCTGTTCGGCGCCGGGGATGTCTCACATCTCGCCGACCGGGTCCTCGTGGCGGCGCGGGACCCGGAGCTGCGCGCCAGGATCGGACGCCAGGCTCGGCGGCGAGTGGCGCGCCACTCGCTCCCGCGGGTCGTGTCGGCCTACTCCGAGCTGCTCGCCTCCCTGAGGCGGGTCGGCCCGGTTGGCGAAAGGTGTGGCTGGATGAGGCAGAAGAGCACATCCGCGGCCCGCGAACCGCACCCGGATCCGCTCGTTTCAGTGATCGTCTGCAACTACAACCACGGCCGCTATCTCGAGCGGGCGATCGAGAGCCTCGCTCATCAGACCCACGGTCCGATCGAGCTGCATTTCGTCGACGACGCGAGCACCGACGCCTCCCGGCCTGTCATGGCGCGGCTCGCCCGGCGCTTCCGGACTCGCTTCGCCGGGATCGAGGCGCTCCTCCGAAAGCAGAACGCGGGCAAGCTGGCCTGCCTGAACGCGTCGCTGAATCGCGTCAACGGCGATCTCGCGGTCGTCTTCGACGCCGACGACCTGCTCTGTCCGAACTTCCTCGAGGAATCGATCGACGCATTGCGCGCGCACCGCGAACGCGAGCCCTCCGTGGCATTCGTCTACACCGACTGCGAGCTGATCGACTCGGAAGGCCGGGTGCTCGGGGTCGGTAGGTCCCTGCCGTGGGATCGCGATCTCCTCGAGCGGTCGAGCTACATCCCGGACTGCGCTGTGACCCTGGCCGCGGCTCTCCGCGCCGGCGCTCCTTACGACGAGTCGGTTCGGGTCGGCACCAAGCACCACAAGTGGCTCCGCCTCAAGCAGGCGGGCTGGAAAGGACGCCATCTGCCCCGTCCGCTCTTCTCTTATCGCCTCCATGCGAGCAACAACTCCGGGATCGGGACCCGCCTGCTGCCGGAGCTGAACCGGCGCCGGGGCTCGGACCGGCTCCTCGGCCGGGCCTGGCCGACCGTGACGAGTGACGGAGGATCGAGCCGATGAACTTCATCGTCGTCTGCCTGCACTGTCTCGACATGCGCGACTTCCACAGTCACCTGCGGGATACGCCGTTCCTCGACCGATTGCGCCACGAGTCGATCTTGATCCCAACCGGGCGTGCCCAGGGACACAACCAGGACGACTCGCTGAACGCCGAGCTGACCGGGATCTGGACCGCCCGCTTCTGCGACTCCAGCCTCACCGAGGAAGGCTTCCGGAGCGCGAAGCACCACTGGCTCCCCAAGACGTTGATCGAGACGCTGCACGACGCCGGCTTCGACGTCGTCACCCGGATCGCCCAGGGCACCCATGCCGTCGGAGGGGGCATGCGCGAGCAATGGCTTCGGGACGAGCCCGAGAGGCTGGCGCAGTTCACCTCGCCCCGACCCATGGACCTCGACGAGTGGCTGGCAGAGCTCCGCCGCTCGCGAAGGTTCTACGCGCATGTCGTCCTGCGCCAAACGCACCGGCCGTGGGCGGATGTCGCCGGGCTCTTCGCGCTCCTCGGCGAGAAGCCTCCCGAACAAGGCGAGGGCTATCCGCGCGATGCGGCCTGTGCCCGCCGGGCGGCGCTCCAGTACCCCGACGCCTTCGCAGCGCTGCGGCGCCGAGGGCTTGCCGAGGCCAGCCGGACAGTGGAGAGAATCTTCGACGCGACCAGGGACCTCGACGACGTCACCTACCTCGTCTACAGCAACCACGGCGAGGTCTTCGATCACTTCCGCTATCACCTCCCTTACCCCGACGACGGGGACGGGATGATCCGCGGCACCTCGCACGGCCCCTACCCGTACGAGGTGCTGTACGCGAACATGCAGGTGTGGGTGATCCCCGGGCACTCGCCACGAGTGATGCACGGGGTCGGTCGCTCGATCGACATCGCGCCCACAATCCTCGACCTCGCGGGCGTGGACCGGTCGGGGCTGGACGGGGAGAGCATGCTGGGGCACTTCGGCTCCGGCCGCTTTCCCGATCGCGACCGCTACGCCGAAAACCCGAGGGGTGGTTGTGTGAGCATGGTTCGCTCCGACGGGTGGAAGCTGATCTCTACCGGGCGCGCCAAGGACGCCGACCCGCCGCGGCTCGCTACCGACTATCACCGGCTTGCCGTCTTCGACCTCCGGTCGGACCCCGACGAGTACGTGAACCTGGCCGACACGCCGCAGGGAAAGGAGGTGCTTGGGTGGGCCCTCGAGCGGCACCGTGAGCTGGGGCGGAACCGGGTACCCACCGCGTCTTCGGTCTGACCGAGGACCTGGTCGACCCTGAGGACGCGAAGTTCGCGCCGGGGCTCAGGCGCGCGTCAGGCGGCCGTGGGCGGCGGCGAGCCGCCCCCCTCGGGCGGCCCCGGGCCGCGCTTCTCGTCCAGCTCGCCCTCCAGCTCCCGGTCAAGCTGGATCGCCCTCACCGCATGCTCGTCGGGAAGCTTCGCCAGCACCTCGTGGATCACCCGCATCACATCGGACTCCTCGTGCCCGAAGTCGTTGAGCAGGGAGTGCAGCGCCGTGTAGGTGATCTTGAGC
>JBOGZH010000004.1:0-19038 GCA_050697095.1 Solirubrobacterales bacterium | reverse complement strand
ATGTCGATCTCGTGCGTGACGCCGGCCGCCCAGCCGACCAGCTCGTCCTCCCAGAAGATCGGGACGATCGTCTGCACATCGGCGTTGTGGACGTCGCCGATCATCGCGTCGTTGTTGGTGAAGATGTCGCCGGGCGCGATCCCGGGGTTGTCCTCGTAGCCCTGGCGGATCATGTACTTGATCGCGTCGGACATCGTGTGGACGTGGACGATGATCCCGGTGGACAGCGCGACCGAGTCGCCCTCGGGCGTGTACAGCGCGAAGCTCAGCTCGCCGATCTCCTTCACGATCGGCGACGCGGAGATGTTGAGCGCCGTCTCGCGGGCGCTGACCAGCCCGCCGCGCAGGCGCGAGAAGAGCTTCTCGAAGCGGATCGGGTCCGACGCCTTGAGCTCCAGCTCCTCGATCCCGAGGTAGCGCCCGGTCTCGGCGAACAGCCGCTCCGACTCGGTGAGCATCTCGCGCGCGGTGGCGCCCTCCCACCCGATCGCGACCCCCTCCTCGGCCAGCCGCTCCAGCTCCCTGGTCCGGTCGACGATCGCCATTACTCCTCGCTCCTCTCCAAGTGGAAGATCCGGTTGCGGTCCAGCCGCGCCGCGCGGCCCGGCGGGATCGCGAAGGTGTCGGCGGGCGACTCGATGATCGCAGGGCCCCGGACCACGCGTCCGGCCCTGACGTCGCCCTGCTCGAAGATCGGCGTGTCGGCCCACCCTCCCCTCCACCACACGGGCCGCTGCTCCTTCGGCTCGGGGACGCCCGCGACCTCCTCCTCGTCGGGAAGCGCGGGCTTCTCGACCGCGACCGCTCCGGTGACGATCACGTTCGTGATCAGGTACCCGAGCTCCGGGGAGCGGGCCGAGCGCGCATAGAGCTTGCCGTACGCCTCCTCGAAGGCGGCGATGAGCTCATCCACCTGGGAGGCTTCGGCGAGCTCGTCGTGCGGGGTGAGGATCTCGATGTCGTTGAGCTGGCCCATGTACTGCATCCGCACGTAGCGGCGCAGCTCGATCCGGTCCTCGCCCACGCCCGACTTCGCGAACTCCTCGACCACCTTCTCGCGCAGCATCTCCCAGCCGCCGCCGATGTAGATCCCGAGCCCCGCCTTCGTGTCGGCGTCGGCGCCGGGCTCGATCGGCATGTCGATCGTGAGGTCGTAGCGATACGCGTAGTCGCCGCACGCGCACCCGAAGGCGGAGAAGCCTGCGGCCCATGCGGGGACGAGCACCTCGCGGTAGGGGACCTCGTGCGTGTAGCCGGCCGCGTGAAGCGGGCCGCCGCCGCCGTAGCAGAGCAGCGTGTAGTCGACCGGGGAGTAGCCCTTGCCAAGCACCTGCGCCACCGCCTCGTACTTGAGGGTCTCGTCGAACAGCTCGATCACCCCGGATGCCGCCTCCTCGACGGAGAGCCCGAGCGGCTGAGCGATCTGCTCCGAGGTCGCCGCCCGCGCCCGCTCGGCGTCGAGCCTCACCTCGCCGCCGAGGAAGTAGTCGGGGTTGATCCTCCCGAGGACGAGGTTTAGGTCGGTGACGGAGGGAGTCTCCAGCCCCGCCTCGGCCCACGACACGCCGATCCCGGCCCCGGCCGAGTCGGGGCCGAGCTCGGGACGCCCGGAGTTCGGGTCGATGCGGACGAAGGAGCCGGTCCCGGCGCCGATCGAGTCGACCTGGACCAGCGGGATGTTGAGCAAGAAGCGCCCGATGTCGGGGATCTGGCGGATCGCGAACTCGCCGTCGGTGATCAGCGCGATGTCGAAGCTCGTGCCGCCGATGTCGGTGCAGACGATGTTCTGCGAGGCGCCCGAGTCGATCCGGTCGGCGAGGTAGCGGGCGCCGATCACGCCCCCGATCGGCCCCGAGATCAGGGTGCGGGCGAGCTCCTTGGCGTCGATCGAGATCGTCCCCCCGTGGGCGGCCATGATCCGGAGGTCGAACCTCGCCCCCGCCTCGCGGGTGGCCTCGCGCACCTTCCGAAGCTGCTCGCGGGACGGCTCGGCCGCGTACGCCTCGACCAGGGTCGAGTTGAGGCGGGGAAAGTCGCGCCGCATCGGGTACAGATCGGAGGAGAGGAAGACCGGTGTCTCCGGGGCAACCTCGCCGGCGATCTCGCGGATCCGGTCCTCGTGCTCGGAGTTCCGGTAGCTGTACAGGAGGTTGACGACGATCGCCTCCGCCCCGGCCGTGGCGAGGTCCTCCACCGCCGTGCGCGCCTCGTCCTCGTACAGCGGGATCGGCTCGTCCCCGAACAGGTCGACCCGCCCCCGCACCCCCCTGATCAGCTCCCGGGCGACCAGCGGCTCGTTGTGGTGGTGGGTCGCGACGTGGAGGCGGTCCGAGTACGGGTATCCGAGGTAGGTCTGGATCCCGCGCTCGAGGCGCAGCATGTCCTCCATCCCGGCCGTGACGATGACGCCGACGCGGCGCCCCTTGCGCTCGAGGAGGCGGTTGAGCATCGCGGTCCCGGAGTAGATCCCCGAGACCATCAGCGGGAGCGCTGCCTTCGAGTCCAGGCCCCAGAGCCCGAGCGCGTCCTCGGTCGAGGTCATGAACCCGACCGACTCGTCCTCCGGCGTGGTCTGGGCCTTGCCGACCACGAAGTCGCCCGAGCGGTCGACGATGAACGTGTCGGTCATCGTCCCCCCCGCGTCGATCGCGAGCACCCGGGGGTCGCGGCCGTCGCTCGACTCTCCGGGCACCACGCGCCGATTCTAGACATGGGCTACCGAACCCATCACTCGATGCCGGCCAAGAAAGAAGAGCCCCCGCTCTCGCGGGGGCTCTTCCGACGGGCGAGGTGTGTTTGCGTCAGCCCTGGAGCACGCTCACACCGACCACGAGCGTCAGCACGACGGTCGCGACGGCGATCCCGATCAGGCTGCCGGCGGCGTAGGCCACCAGCTCCCTTTCCCCGCCGGGTTCCCCTTGTACCAACCAGGTAACTAGACGTGACGTCACAGGCACCTCTCTTTCTCGTGCCTACGGGGTTAGCTGACGGGCTCGCGCCGAAAGAGCAGCGCTACGGGTCATATGCACCCGATTCGCCCCAGGGGTACAACCCCCTTCCTGGGTCCCCCGCTCCCTGACCTGGGCGGGTCAGGGACTCGGCAGGTTGCTCGCGCGGCAGTCTATGGGTTTGTGCGGCGGGACCCGCCGGTCACCGCGAGCTCGCCTGGACGAATTCGTTCGTCGCGTAGCGCCGGACGGAGATCGGCTCGCGCGCCAGGCCGGTGTCGCGCAGAAAGTGCACCAGCTCGCCGATCCCGCGGCGGTCGAGGACGCCATAGCGCGGCCCGCCGGGCTCGAACAGCGGCAGGTACGCGTCGAGCTGCGCCTCGGCGAGCTCGGGGTCGATCTCCGGGACCGCGGCGACGAGCGCATCGAGGCAGCGCTCGGGATCGTCGAGCGTGTCCTCGTAGCCCCGCACCGTCGCCTCGACGAACGCCCCCATCAGCTCGGGGTCGCGCTCGATCGTCTCCCGGGTGGAGAAGACGACCAGCCCCGGGTATCGAGGTCCGCCCCACTCGTCGAGCACGAACGACCGCACGGCCTCTCCGCGCTGCTCGAGCGCGGTGCCGTCGGCGGGGGGATAGCCGGTGATCGCGTCCACCCGCCCGCTTCGCAGGGCCGGAACGGTGTTGAAGCCGATCGTCACGTCTCCGACGGCGGCGGGGTCCCCGCCGTCGTCGGAGACCACGGTGTCGAGCACGGCGCCGTCCGACGGGACTCCGGTGACCCCGACGGTCCTCCCCTCGAGATCGCGCGGTGAGCGGATCCCGGCCTCCTCGAGGGTGATCACGCCCCCCAGGGGCCGCTGGACCACGGCCATGATCGCCCTCGCCCCCAGCCCGCGATCGATCTGCTGGCCGACGTCGATCCCGTCGGCGATCCCGAACGCCGCCCTCCCCTGGTCGATCAGCTTCAGCGTGTCCGAGGTCGACGTCGGCTCGACGATCTCGAGCTCGACGCTGGCCTCGTCGTAGTAGCCGTTCTCGAGCGCGCAGTAGATCCCCGTGTGCACGGCGTTCGGGACGAAGTCGAGCACTAGTGTCGCCTCGGTCCGCCCCTCGAGCGCCGCGCGACCGGAGGCCGCCTCGCGGTCCTGGTCGTCCCCGCACGCCGCGAGCCCGACGGCGGCGATGCCCGTCGCCAGCACGGCGGCGACCGTGCCAGCGATCGGTCTATCCGGTGACGTCATCGAGTGGAAACCACGCGAGCTCCATGTCCACGCGCTTGCCGCGGAACGGAATCCCCTCAGCCTCCAGGAGCCGGCGCTGGCGCGCCCCCTTGGCGAGCGAGCCGTCGGCGCGCACGACGCGCTGCCACGGAACCTCGGGGTCGTCGCACTCCGCCATCACCGCGCCGGCGAACCGGGGAGCGCCGGGGCAGAGATCGCCGTAGGTGGTCACGAACCCCTCGGGGACGGAGTGGGCTCGCCGGAGAACCTCACGCGCGCGGGCGGTGTGGAGCACGCCCGCAGTATTCACGACCCGGGTAGGGTTCCTCGAGGATGAACCTGGCGATCGGAAAGCGAGGGCTCGGATGCTGATCCTGATCATCGTTCTGGCGGTGGTGGCAATCATCGTCGTTTGGGCGCTAGTCACCTACAACCGCCTCGTCCGTCTTTCCGTCTCGGCCGATGAGGGGGAGTCGGAGATCGACGTCCAGCTCAAGCGCCGGCACGACCTGATCCCCAACCTGGTCGAGACCGTGAAGGGGTACGCCGGGCACGAGCGCCAGACGCTGGAGCGGGTGACCGAAGCTCGGGGCGCCGCGATCTCCGCCCAAGGTCCCCGGGACCGCGCCGCGGCGGAAGGAGAGCTGAGTCAGGCGCTGGGGCGGCTGCTCGCGCTGGGCGAGGCCTATCCGGACCTGAAGGCGAACCAGAACTTCCTCGAGCTCCAGCGGGAGCTGACCGCGACCGAGGATCGGATCCAGGCGGCCCGCCGCTTCTACAACACGCAGGTCGAGGCCCTGAACACCAAGATCCAGAGCCTGCCGTCGAAGATCGTCGCGCGGATGGGCAACTTCTCGGAGCGGGAGTTCTTCGAGCTCGGGGACCGCGCGGAGGCCGAGGTACCGAGCGTCACCTTCTGAATCTGGTCGGCCGGTGCTGCTGGACGACCAGATCAGACGAAACCGGTGGAAGAGCTGGGCCCTGTTCGCGGGGTTCTTCGTCCTCTACGCCGCGATCGGCGCGGCGATCAGCTACGCCGTAGCGGGCTTCGAGCTGCACGCGAACCTGATCGTGTTCGCGATCTTCGCCGCGGTCGCGATCGTGGTGGTCACCTTCACCCTGTTCATGGGAGACGACATGGCGGTGGCGGTCGCCGGTGGGCGCCGGGTGGAGGATCGCAAGCAGGCCCCCGAGCTGTGGGACGCCGTCGAGACGATGGCCCTGGCCGCCGGCATCCAGACGCCGCGCATCTACGTGTCTCCCGATCCGTCCCCAAACGCGTTCGCTGCGGGGCGCAGCGAGCAGCAGGCCCTGGTGTGCGCCAACAGCGGCCTGCTCGAGCGTCTGGACAAGGAGGAGCTGGAGGGGGTGATCGCGCACGAGATCGGCCACATCAGGAACCTCGACGTCCGGCTGATGACCTACGCGGCCGTGCTCGCGGGCTCGATCGCCCTGCTCTCCGAGTTCGTCCTGCGCGCGGCGGTGTTCAGCGACGACCAGCGTGGGGGCGTCGTCGGGTTGATCGTCGTCGTTCTCGCCGCAGTGCTGGCCCCGATCGCGGCGCTGATCATCCAGCTCGCTATCTCCCGGCGCCGGGAGTTCCTCGCCGACGCGAGCGCCGCCGACCTGACGCGCTACCCGCAGGGGCTTGCGTCGGCGCTGCGACAGATCGCGTCCTCGCAGGTCCGACCGGCCCACGACCGCAACGCCATCGCCCATCTCTACATCGTCCCGCCGCGCCTGTTCAAGGAGAAGGCCGCCGGCCTGTTCTCCACCCACCCGCCGGTCTCCGAGCGCCTCGCCCGGCTCGACGGGCTCGCCGGCGGGCAGGTCCATACCCACAGGCCGCGGGCGCGCACCGCGGCAATGGAATCCCTCAGCCGACCGTGACGCCGTCCACCCCGCGCGACACGCCGGGGCTCGGCTTGCCCTCCAGGTCGCTCACGGCGCCGAAGAAGACGCCGTGGCGGAGGCCGTGGCGTTTGTTGAAGGGGCGCTCGAAGTAGCGGCGGAAGCGCTTCAGCTCGATCCCGACGGGTACCGGATCAGCCGCGATGGCGCGCTCAGCCTGCTCGACGCCGACGGCCGGACCGGTGTGACCGGTCCCGGGCCGATCGACATGGCGCTGAGCAGGGGCAGCCGCTTCCCCTACTCGCTCAACTCGGGTGACGGGACGATCAGCGGCTTCCGCGTGCGCGCGGACGGCGGCCTCAGCCCGATCGGCGGGGCAAGCGGCCTCCCAAGCGGGCCGAGGCGGAAAGCTCCGCTTAAGGGTTGGCGAGGACAATGGGGCAGGTATGGCCGTGCACGGACGCGTCCTGGTGGTCGACGACGAGCCGGCGGTTCGCGACGTCCTCGCGCGCTATCTGGAACGGGACGGGTTCGACGTCGACACCGCGGCCGACGGCGAGGACGCGATCGCCCGCTTCGATGCAGCTCGGCCCGACCTCGTCCTCCTCGACCTGATGCTTCCGCGGATCGACGGGTTCGAGGTCTTCCGGGCGATTCGCGCCCGGTCGGAGAGCCCGGTGATCATGCTCACCGCCCGCGGGGACGTCACCGACCGCGTGGTCGGCCTCGAGATCGGCGCGGACGACTACGTCAGCAAGCCCTTCTCTCCCTCCGAGGTCTCGGCGCGGGTGCGGGCGGTGATCCGTCGCGCGCGGCGGGCAAGCGCAAGCGAAGGCGCGGGGCCGGCGCTTCGCTTCGACAATCTCGAGATCGAGCCTCGCACGCGTGAGGTGAGATCCCACGGCCAGCCGGTGGGCCTGACGCCGAAGGAATTCGAGCTGCTCCACTTCCTGGCGTCGAATCCGCGGGACGTGTTCAGCCGATACCAGTTGCTCGACGAGCTCTGGGACGTCGCCTTCGACGGCGACCCATCGACCGTCACCGTCCACGTGCGCAGGCTGCGGGAGAAGATCGAGCGGGACCCGTCGAAGCCGCGGCGCCTGGTCACGGTGTGGGGCGTCGGCTACCGATTCGAGCCATGACCCGGTGGCGCCCACTCGTGTACGCCGCCGCCGCCGGGCTGCTCGCCGGCGCCGCCACGATCGGCTCGGCGGCGCTGGCGGGAATGCCCGGCAAGGAGATCTTCCACCTCGGACTGCTGGTGCTCCCTGCGCTCGCGCTCACCGTCGCGGTGGGAGGCCTGGTCTGGAAGCGCGACGCCGTGGCGCGCGAGCGCGCGATCGAGGCTCAAAGGCGGGACCTGATCTCGGCCGTCTCACACGACCTGCGAACCCCGCTCGCGAGCCTGCGCGCGATGGCGGAGGCGATCGACGAGAAGGTCGTCCGCGACCCGCCGACCCTCCGCCGCTACGCGGCGGAGATCGGCCGCTCAGCGGAGTCGCTCGGGACCCTTGTCGACGACCTGTTCGAGCTCGTCCAGCTGGAGACGGAGGCGATCGACATGGAGGCGCGGCGGGCCACGGTCGAGGAGGTCGTCTCGACGGCGCTGGCGGCGTGCGGCGCACACGCCCACCGCAAGGGGTTGCGGCTCGAAACCGAGCTGGACGGCGCCGCCGATGCGCCCTGCTCCCCGCGGGTCGGCCGGGTGCTCCAGAACCTGGTCCAGAACGCGATCCGGCACACGCCCGCCGACGGGACGGTGAGGGTCGAGGCCGAGCGCCGCCCCGGAGCCCTGCGCCTCACGGTCTCCGACACGGGCGAAGGGATCCCGGCCGATTCGCTCGATCGCATCTTCGATCCGTTCTGGCGCGGCGACGCCGCGCGCGCGACGGCGGGCTCCGGTCTCGGCCTCGCTCTCTCGAAGCGGATCGTCGAGTCGCTCGGAGGCGAGATCGAGGTCGACAGCGATCCCGCGCGAGGCTCCCGCTTCGCCGTGCAGCTGCGCGAGCCGGCCTGAGCTACCGGGCCGCGGCGCGCTCGCACTTTATCTAGGCGCCGAGCATCGGGGGCGAAGCCCTCGTCTGCGAGGCGAGAGGCAGGTCATCCGTTCTGTTTCAGCACGCGCCGGAGGATCTTGCCCGACGGCGATTTGGGGATCTCGTCGACCGTCTCCACGAGGCGGATGCGCTTCCCGCCTGGAACCCCTTGTGTACTTGATCTCCTCGCGCCGCATCATCGCGGATCACGAGCGCGGCGGCAGCGCTGATGAGATGATCTCCGGGCGCCATTTCGGCGACGCGGATCCGATCGAAGGAGGTCACATGGCAGCACGGTTCGATGCAACGGTCGTGGTCGACCGCCCGATCGAGGAGGTGTTCGCCTTCCTCGCCGACGGTGAGAACGACCCGAAGTTCAGTCCCAGGGTCCTCGAGATCGCGAAGACGACCGATGGACCCGCGGGCGTCGGGACGGCGTACGCGAGTACGGTCAAGGACGCCGGGGTCAAGACGAAGCGGGAGTTCAGGCTGACCGAGTTCGAGCGGCCGACGCGGATTCGCTGGACCGAGATCTCCAAGAACCTGGTGGTAGCTCCCGAGGGTGGTTACGACCTCGCGCCGGCGGGCGAGGGTAAGACTCAGGTGACGCTGTTCAACATGCTCGAGGGACGCGGGCTCGGGAAGCTGATCGCCCCGCTCGCGCTGCGTGGGGCGCGGACGGGCGCCGACGAGTTCGGGGCGGCGATCAAGGCCGCGGTCGAGGCGGACTCGCCTCGCGACCCCGGCGCGACCTGAGTGCGGGGCGGTTCGAGCCTGGCCTAGTCGTCGACCTCGCCCTCGAAGAGGCCGAAGGCCGCGCCCTGGGGGTCGGAGAAAATCGCGATCTTGCCCTGCTCCATGTCCATCCGGTAGAGCTCCTGCCCGCCCAGCTGCTTGGCCTTGTCGGCCGCGCCGTCGCGGCTCTCGACCGTGAAGTAGGGGAGCCAGTTCGGCGGCTCGCCCTCCTGGGCGTCCATCACGCCGCCGTTCGTGCGCTCGCCCACCCTGACCACGGTGTACGAGGGGCCGCCCTGGGTGTCCATCTCCTCGGTGCTCCAGCCGAACAGCCCGGTGTAGAACGCGAGCGCATTGGCGGGGTCCGGCGTGTGGAGCTCGTTCCAGGTCAGACAGCCCGGGTCATTGACGCGGGTGGCGCCGATCGAGTCGCGGGGCTCCCAGACGCACAGCATCGCGCCGGTCGGGTCCTGGAACAGCGCCATGCGACCGGCCTCCATCACGTCGAAGGGCTCCTCGATCAGGTTCGCGCCCAGCTCCTTCGCCTTCGCCGTCGCGTCGTCGGCGCTCGCGACGGTGACGTAGTTGTTCCAGTGCGGCGCGAACTGATCGGTCGCCGGCGCTATCGCGGCGACGCTCTCGCCGCCCACCGTGCACATCGTGTACACGCCACCCCCGCCCGGGATCTCGTTGTCCTCGAACTCCCACCCGAAGAGCCCGCCGTAGAAGCCCTTTGCGCCCGCGCCGTCGCTCGTCGTCAGGTCGACCCAGCTGAAGGTTCCCGGTGCGTGCTCGGTCCTCGTTCCCATCGCTCCTCCTTCGGTTGTTCTCGCTTTCGCGACGTTAGTCGGTTCCGGTCCGGTTGCGTTCCTAGGCTGTCATCGGTGGCCGCATTCGCGATCCGCGTCCCGTCGCTCGACGACCTGTTCGATCCCTACAGCGCCGAGCCGCCGGACCGGCGTCCGCTGCAGGACGCGGTGCGTGACCGAATCCTGCGCGCGTGGATCGATACGCGGGAGCGGCCGAGCCATCTGAGCGTCGAGGTGCCGGCGCACGAGCAGCGCGAGGGCCTCGCCACCAGCCTGAAGCGAGCAATCCGGAACGATTTCGAGGCGACCTATGAGGCGAGCAAGCGCTTTCAAGTGTTCACGCGAAGCGAGCTCAGCGAGGCCGCCGTAGCGTTCCTCTTTCTCGTCGGCTGTCTGCTCGCCTCGACCTTGATCGACCGGGTGACGGCGAACGACGCCCTGCGCCGGCCCGCTCGGCGACCAGCTCCGCGGTCCGCTGCGCGATCGCCTCGACCAGCTCGCGGGGAACGCCGAGGCTCACGTCCACTCGGGCCTGATCCTCCGAGAATCGGAGGGCGCGGTCGTGGGAGGGACCTGGCGCCATCAGGTCACCTCCTCCACGTGCCCTGTCCCGCCGCTCTGGTCGGGGGCAAGTAGGGAATCAGCTCCGCCAGTGGGGACACCCCCGTTTGGAGAGTCCCCGGTGTCCCCACTGGACGCCGAATCCCCAGTAGGGATGTCCCTTCTGCCAGTAGGGACACGCTTCGTGTTCGGGGTTGTCCCTACTGCGCTGTCGCGACTGTCCCCACTGGTCGGGAGCGCCCAAGTCGTGGTCCGGGGGAAGCCGCCGGAGTCGATCACCAGCTCCCCCCGACCGGCCATCCGCGTACCCGCGCGCTCAACCGTCTTGCGCGAGCAGCCGAGCTGGGCCGCGACCTCGGCCTTGACCTCGCGGCTGGGCCGCGCGCCGTCAGCCAGTGCGGCGCCGATCAGCTCCTCGGCGTCGGCGCCGTCCTCATCCGGTCCGCGCTGCAAGTCCTCCACCCCGATGCTGGTTTCCCCCTTCATCGCCAGATAGCCCACGTCCGCGATCGAGCCGTCATCGACCTCGACGTCACGGGACTCGATCCGCGCGCCGAGTGACGGCGCCAGCCGGCCCCAGTTCGAGCGCACGTGGACTAGCACCCGCTCGGAGCCCTGCTCCCCCTCCGGGTCGTCGGGGTCCGGCGCGAACACGAGCACGGAGCGGGCCGCGTTGACGAACGCCCCGGCCCCACTCACACGGGCGATCAGCCGCTTGGACTCGTCCTTCGTCAGATGGGCGACTACGACGACCGCCAGGTCGAGCCGCTCGGCGAACGCTGCCAAGGGCGCCAGCGCGCGGCGTACCGATGAGTCGCGGTGCGAGTCGGTCGCCTCGGACAGGAACGCGCCGATGGGATCGACCACAAGCAGCCCGATCGTGCGCCCCTCGGCACGGTGCCGCTCGACCTCGGCCTCAAGCAGGGATGCGTCATCGGGCAGCGTCAGCAGCGACTCGCCCGTCTTGTCCAGCACCCGGACACGGTGGACGCGATCGAGATCGGCGCCGTGCGCCATGAGCCGCGGCTTGATGACGCTGGACCAGTCGTCCTCGGCGGTCGCGATCAGCACGTCGGCTGGCTGCCCCTTCGCCTCTCCGTCGAGCGCGCCACGGGTGACCTGAGCCGCCAGCCATGCCGTTCGTCGTAATCGACTTCCCGAGCCCCTTCTCCCCGGCGAGGACGATCAGACCGCGAAGTGGGATGCGGCCGGGCCAGAGCCAGCGCACCCGCTCCGATCGGATGGTGCTCGCGGGGTCGAACTCGACGTGTCGCTCAGTCGCCGTCATCGCTCCCGCCTCCACAACCTCGCGGCCTCGGCCCGGGCAATCTCCTCGTGGGCTGCGGTGCGGATCGCCTCATCGAGCCGCGGGTCGCCAAGCGGCTCGCCGAGCGAGTGCCGGCCGTGGGGGAACTCAATCGGCGGCCATAGGCAAGTGCACTCGCGCGCTGATCCCCGACCTCGACGATCAGCTCGACGCCCCCGTTGAGCGGTCGGGCTTCGACTAGGACCGGTCCGCCGCCGGTTATCTCGCTACCGTTCGGCGCCATCGGGGACCTCGACTCCCCTTTTGACGGCGGCGCCTGCGGGGGCGCCGTCGCCGTGTTCGGCGACGTACCTGCGGACCAGGTAGCGGAGCTGCTGCGTCCCGGTGCGATCGTCGGCGGCTGCTGCCGCCTTGAAGGCTTGGGCTAGATCAGTCGGGACCTCGGCGCTGAGCCAGGTCCGCCGATTGCGGATGCGAGGCATGGCGTGCCCTCCAACTTGTGACGTGCAACGAACTTGTGCTCGTCACGCTTGAGGGCCTTGCCTCGCGCGGCCTCTCGGCCGTGCAGCGTGTCGCGGCGCGCCTCGATGGTCCCCGTCCTTGCGGGGCTCGTCTCGACCGCCGGTGAGTGAATGCGACTCACGATGACCCCACGCTATCGATCGTTCCGGCGGAAAGCTGCGCGGCAGTCGCCAGCTCGGAACATCGTGGCTCCGTTGGCGTCGGCTACTTGTCGGCGCAGTAGTCGTGCGCGACGCTAGTCGCCGCCAACGCCAACGCCGCCCTGGCGGTCACCAGTGCTATGTGCCGCGTCACGGCTGCACCGGCTGGTCAGGCAGCGGGTGGATGCCGGCTGCCTCCTCCTGATCCTCCGGAATGTCCGGAATCTCAGGACCGCAGTACGTGCCCGGCTCTGCGTGCGCCCGCAACTCCTCCTCCTTGGCGGCTGAGAACGAGTTGCACATCAGGGTGAACTCCTGCTGCTGGCTCGCCCCCTGGATCGCCTCGGGGTCGTAGCACTTCACGCCCGGAGCCTCGCTCGGGTCGCACGGCACTTCCACCAGCTGCGGTTCATCGCTCTCGGTCGCCTCGGCGACCCCGATGCCGACCGCCGCGGCGACCACTGCCACCGCGACGACCGCGATCTTGCTCCTCTCCGTCGAGGTCCGGTGCAAGGGTGTCCCCCTGGGTAGGGGTCCCTACATGATTGCGCTTCTTGAAGGCGGAAACGACAGCTCGTGACAACTCGAACGCCGCACGGCGTCAGCGGCTCGCGTGCTGTCCGGACCCGCGACTTCCCAGCACGCCCGGTGTTCTCGATAATCAGAGAAGGTGAGTGAGAATTGGCAGGTGACGTTCATCCAGCCACGCAACCTCACATCCCAACGAGACACAGCGCCCCGCTGATAGCGATTGGCGCGATCGCGCTCGCCGCCGCTGCCGCGCTATTTCCGAGCCCGCCCGTGGCGGCCTTTCCGGGAGGCAATGGACTGATCGCCTTCGCCGGGAGGGTGGGCCCTCCCGCGCCCGGCGAGCCCTCCGGCGTCCGCCATATCTTCACCATCCGCCCCGACGGCTCGGGGGTGCGGCAGCTCACCAACGACGCGACGTTCGACTATGCGCCCTCGTGGTCCGCCGACGGCCGGCGGTTGGTCTTCAGCCGGGAATCTCTCGAGGGCACCCCCGGCGTGCCTCCCACGGGGCTGTTCACGATCAACGCCGACGGCGGAGATCCGACCCTGGTAGTCGACGTCCAGCGGGAGGACTTCTTCCCCGTGCCGGCGGGATTCTCGCCGAGCGGGGACCGGATCATCTACACGACGTTGCACTCGATCCGCACGATCCGCCCCGACGGCACCGACCCGCGCCAGGTGCTCAGCGGCGTCTTTTTTTCGAGGGCGCAGTACTCACCGAGCGGCAGGAGGATCCTCGTCGACGGCGCGCCCGCCGGAAAGGAGCGAGCCGGGATCTGGACCGTGCGCCGCGATGGAACGGATCCGCGTCGGCTCATCAACCCCCGCGCGAGGACCGAATTCTGCGGCGGGGAGTTCTCCGACGACTCGCCCGACTACAGCCCGGACGGGCGGCACATCGTCTTTCGCCGCTACTCATTTAGAGGGGGCTGCGGGGAGCAAATCCGTGTGGTGCGGGCCGACGGCACGGATGAGCGGCTGATCGCGGACACCGTTAACGCTGGTGCGCCCGTCTACGCGCCGGCCGGCGACCGGATAGCGCTGTCGATCGCCGACGCGCCCGCACACATAGCCCAATGCGCCGACCTCTACACGATCTCGGCGACGGGCTCAGACATACAGAACGTCACCAACGCCTGCCGCCCTTCCCCAGATTTCAGTCGCCCAATCTCGGACGTATTGAGTTAGCGAGTCCCGCCCGCCTCGGGATCAGCGGCCAGCGCCACTGAGGGCGAGTTCCTCCTCGATCTCATCCGCATCGAACCCGCCGGGGTCGAATGCGGAGGCATCGTCGAAGCCGAGCCAGTCGAGCATCTCCTGGTGCTGATCGTGGCCGGGGTCGGCGAGGATCTCCTTCAGCTCCGCGTATCCCCACGGGCCGCCGCAGTCCTCCGGCGGGCAGGCCCCCTTGGCATCGACCAGGAGGGGGTAGTGCAGCTCCGGGTCGCCGTCGAGCAGCTCCTCGACGGCGATCTCGTGCTCCCAGTCGTCGCCGAAGTCGTAGGTGTAGAGGAGCCGATCGCCGACGTCGCCGACGAGCTCGCCGAGGCTCACCCGGCGCTCGTCGATGAACCCGAGCTCCGGGTCGGGCACCCCGAACTCCTCGGCCCCGCTTCTGAAGACGTGCATGTGGTAGCCCGCCCAGCCGAACGCGGCCACGATCGCCTCGTGCAGGCGATCGAGCGGGGTGTCGGCGGGGACTTGAAGCCGCCGCCAAACCGGCGGCTTCTGAACCCCCCGGAGCTTGACCTTGATCTGCACGAGGGAGCCGGCGCTCCCAGAAGCGCCCCGACCCTGATCCCGCGCCACCGTGCCAGTGTCCTCGAGTTCTCTCATCGGCATCCCCTCAGCTTCGCTTGCGATCCGCGGGGACGGTAGGGCGATCGGCGGACGGAGCGCCCGCCTCAGCGACCGGCGATGAAGCCGGCGAGCTGCTCGTCGCTTGCGATCTGAAGCGCGAGTTGCGCCTGCAGCTCCTCGGTTCCCGCGCTCAGAAGCTCGCCCCGCAGCCGGCCAGCCGAGATCACCCCGGTCGAGGCGATGAAGCCGTCGCCGGTCGCGTCCATGACCATCTGCTGGTCCTCGCCGGAGAGCTCGTAGCAAATGACCCGGTAGCGGGTTTCGGGGCCGGATGCGAGCGCCGCCATGGCCTACGCCGCGGCCCCGAGCTCGTCCGGGGAGGCGCGAGCGGGGATGCGCAGAAGCTCGGTGGCCTTCGGCTCTCGCTCCCGCTGGGCAGCCGCCATGAGCTCGATCGGGTCCACCCCCTGCTGACGGGCGGTGCGGATCACCGACATCGCCACCTGCTGGGTGCGGGCGCCTCGCCAGCTGCGGTTGCCGCCCCAGCTCTTGCGGTTCACCACCGCGGGGCGGATCGCCTGCTCGGCGCGCCAGTTGGTCGCCTCGACGCCGGCGTGGGTGAGGAAGGTGAGCAGGTGGGAGCGCTCGGATTCGAGGTGGCGAAGCAGCCTCTGGTTGGGGCGGTGCGTGGGGCGGCGCCGAAGCAAGGCGTCGAGCCTCCTCTCAAGCGCGGCCACCTCCCCGGCGAGCGCGGGGTGGGTGATCTGCCCGACGCTGGGATCGCCATTGGCGATCGCCCCCCCGGCCCGGGCGGGCAGCGCAGGCTCAGGCTCGGCGCGGTCGGCGGCCTCGGCATCGCTGGATGAGGCCTCGATCTCGGCGGCGGTGCCCTCGATCACCTCGCCCGTGCCCGCGAGCACGTCCCGGTGGCGCTCGCGCACCCGAAGCGCCTCGAGCAAGAGGCGGCGGAGCGCGTGCGGGATCCGCGCCTGGCCCGCCACCGAGTCGGCGATCATCTCGGCAGAGCGGCGGAGCAGGTGCGCCAGGCAGCTCTGGTGGCCGGCGAGGGTAAAGCGCCGGTAGGGCGCCCAGCCGTCCCGCTCCAGGGTGCCGCTGAAGTCGACGCCGAGCACCTCGACGGCCTGCTCGTAGCCGCGCCCCGCCGCGATCAGATAGACGGTGACGCCGTCGCCGACGAACGCCCAAAGCCACGCCTTGGAGGCGTCCACCCGCCAGCCGGTCTCATCGGGGGCGACCACAGAGGAGGCGCGCACGCCCTCACACAGCGCTCGGTAGGTCGGCTCCAGCGCGCGTGCCTGCCGCGCGATCGCACCAACTACGCCGCCCGTGGTGATCGCGATCCCGAACTGCTCGCAGAGAAGCTGGGAGATCTTCGTGGGGGAGAGCCCGAGCTCCTTGTTGAGCCGGGTGGCGAGCGCCACCGCGCCCGGGCCGAGCATCGAGGCGGCCGCGCCGAGGGCGTCGGATGTCTGGAGGGAATGGCGGCCCTGGTGGCGGCGGTGGCAGCTCTGGCAGTGGCCGACCCCGACGTCGAAGCGGCGGCGGATCGGATCGAGCTTGGGCAGCTCCTCCTGGAACTGGTGGGCGATCCGATCGAGCTCGATCTCCCCGCCGCAGGGGCAGCGGTCGGGAAGCGGAGCACCGAGCACCTCGTCGACCTGCTCGGGAGCCGGTCGGTGGGCCCGCTTGCCGTAGTCGGCCCCGGGCCTTCTGCCCGGCTGGCCGGGATTGCGCGTTCGCTGCTCACGCGAGAACGGGGCGGCCTGCCGCTTCGCCTTGCCCCGTAGCTCCTCGATCTTGCGCTCGAGCTCGGCGATGCGGTCCCGCTGACGCTCGTTCTCGGCGCGCAGGCCGGCGTTCTCGGTTTCGAGCTGGTCGTTTCGAGCTACCAGGCGGGCGAGCTCGTCATCGCGGGCGCGGGAACGGTCGTCGGTGTCGAGCGCGGCCGAGTGGGCCATCGGGGCCACGTTCACCGCGGTTGACATAACTCCTGCTCGGACCCGCTAACTCAATACTCTCGGACTTGGGTCCCCCCAGCTGGCAGCCCGACCCCCCGGGGTTCAGCTTCGCGGGGGTGAAAAGGAACAAGCGCCGGGGCACCGCGAAGCTACGGGTCGCGGTCCCCGCGCCCGGGGCGCTTGACCTCGCCCGGAACATGAAGGTCAAGGGCGCCGAGGAGCCGGCCGAGGCGGCGGGGGAAGAGATGCTGCCGGTGACACCGACGCGGAAGGCGAAGGAACGGCTAAACGAGAAGGGCAAGGCACGGGTGGGGGCCAGGGTCACCTACACCCCCGACGGCGGCGAGCCGAACACGCAGACCAAGCAGTTGAAGCTCATCAAGCGCCGCTAGGGAGCAAAGTCAATGGGCCGAGTGGGATCGGGCGCGGGGGTTTCGCCCGACGCGCCGGACAAGCCAACTGGCGAACAGACTGGCGAACACCGCCGCCAGAAGTGCTGAATCCCGCTACCTAGAGCGAGATTCCGAGGCACCGCTACCGGGATTCGAACCCGGGTTTCCGGACTGAGAATGCGTCGAAAGGCCGTCCTGTTGGGACGAGGACGGCCCTCCTGGTGCCGCGGCCCTCCGGATGGAGCGGAGCTCAGCTATCCATCCGCTCCTCCAAGCGGACGATGACGGCGTCACCCGCCTCTTTTCCGATCGCGTTGCGTACGTCCGCCTTTACGGGCAGCTTGTGTGTGCCATCACCCATTGCCATGAATGAACTGCGGAATGGGTGGCCGTCAATCGTGCCTCGAACCTTTACGAGGCCGCGAGTTCCAAAGAAATCGACCGAATCAGGCATGACCACATAGGTCCAGCCGCCTCTATTCGGGCTTTTCTGCAGGGCCGCGTCAAATTGCTTGTCCAACTTTCTCTTCGAGGGCATCAGAGTCTCCTGGCGCTCGGGTCTATCTAAGTGACCGGCGCCGGACGGGAAACTCATCGGGCGACCTGAGACCCGTAGCTGCGATCGCACTCAGCGCTCGCTGATGTCGCGGCTGAGCACCGGCTTCACGTCGACGATCGGCGTCCCGTCCACCGCTTCGAGGTTGCGCACCCGGACTCTGCCGCCGTCGATCGCCGCGATCTCCACCCGATGCAGCCCGATCGGATTGGGTCGGTGGGGGGAGCGGGTGCTGAACACGCCCTGCTGCGCTCTCGACACGTCGCCGCGCGGATGTACCCGCAGGACGTCCCGCCGCGCACGATCGAGCCAGGTGAGGACGATGACCTCGTTCCCTGCTCGGATACCGTCGAGGGCCTCGAGCACCGCAGGCTCGAATGCGAGCCACGCGTCCGGCGCCCCCTCGTCGCCCTGATTCGGGGCCGACGCAGGATCGGTCAAAGGAGATTCGACCCTTCCGATCGGCGTTACCTCGAAGCGCGGCTGGTTCTTCGACACGATCGGTGCCATCAGATCTGGAGCTCCGCCAGCCGCCGCTCGAGGAAGCGCCGCTCGCCGTCCGAGTGAACGAGCTTCAGCGCGCGGTCGTAGGCCGCGCGGGCGTCTTCGACGCGATCGAGCCGGCGCAGCAGCTCCGCACGCGTCGCGTGCAGATAGTGGTAGCTGTCGAGCTCGAGGCGCTCCACCAGGGCGAGCGCGGCCTCGACCTCCCCCGCTTCGGCGATGGCGACCGCCCGGTTGAGCTCCACGACCGACGAGCCGGTGAGGCGGGCGAGCTCGCCGTACAGGGCCGCGATCTGCGGCCAGTCCTGGGGCTCATCTGCGTGCAGGGCCGCGAGCGCCGCCTGCACCACGTAGGGACCGCGGCCGCCGAGCGCCAGCGCGCGATCGAGCCCGACCCGCCCCTCCGCGATCTGGTCGAAGTCCCAGAGCGATCGATCCTGATCGCGGAGGAGGACCACCGTGCCGTCGGCGAATCGCGCGTCGCGCCGGGCATCGTTCACCAGCATCAGCGCCAGCAGTCCGTGCACCTCGGGCTCGTCGGGCATCAGCTCGGCGAGCGCGCGCCCCAGCCGGATCGCCTCGGCCGCGAGGTCTCCGCGGCCGCCGTAGCCCTCGTTGAAGATCAGGTAGACGGCTGCGAGCGCCGCAGCGAGGCGGTCGGGGAGCAGATGAGCCGGCGGCACGCGAAACGGGATCCCGGCGGCCTTGATCTTGCGCTTCGCGCGAACGAGCCGCTTGGCCATCGTCGCCTCGGGGACGAGGAAGGCGCGGGCGATCTCCTCCGTCCTCAGCCCGCCCAGCGTCCGCAGCGTGAGCGCGACCTGGGCATCTAGCGCGAGCGCCGGATGGCAGCACGTGAAGACGAGCTCGAGCCGCTCGTCCGGGATCGTCGTCTCGTCCACGTCGTCCTCCATGGTCTCCGGCACCTCGAGCAAGCGGGTCTTCGCCGCGAGCGTCCGATCGCGGCGGATGCGGTCGATCGCGCGGTTGCGCGCGGTAGTCACCAGCCAGGCGCGCGGGTTGTCGGGCTCGCCGTCGCGCGGCCAGCGCTCGGCGGCGATCGCGAACGCCTCCTGCGCGGCTTCCTCGGCGAGGTCGAAGTCGCCGAGGAAGCCGATGAGGCTCGCGAGGACACGGCCCCACTCGTCACGGAAGACCTGATCGAGGATTTGAGTCAGGCCTCCT
>JBOGZH010000003.1:0-4627 GCA_050697095.1 Solirubrobacterales bacterium | reverse complement strand
GCCGGAATGGCAGCGCCATTGCGGCGACCGAGGACGCAGCCAGGCGCAGACTCGCAGCCGCCAGAACGGGGCATTCATTGGTGGACGGGGCACTAGCGGCAGCGGCGACCACGGCAGCGCGGGGATGATGCTCGACCGTGGCAACGGGGGGTTCCCGGAGCCGCCCGCCGGTGAGCCCGTGCGGGTGGTGCGCTGCTCGCACCTGGAATGTGGCGGCGAGACACGCATCCGCCTTCCTCGCCACCTCCCCACGGAGGCGGTGCGGCGGGTGGTCTGCGACGGGTGCGGACGGCCGTACGAGTGCCACCTCGTCGAGGAGCTCGATGGCGGCGGCGGCGCCGCGAGCACTCCGGCCACGGGCGGTTGGCTCAGCCGCCCGCCGGGTCGGGGATGGCGACTCCTCTCGATCCCGATCGCGGCCGCCGCGGTGATCGCCGCCCTGCTTCTGATCCGGCCTCTCCAGGGCGATGACGCCGCGGTCGAGCAGGCGGACGTGGCGGGCGGAGGATCGGGCGCGGGCACCGCGGAGGAGGAGGCCCGCCTGGTGCGCGAGCCCACCTACACCCTCGCGCTCCCTCCGGGATGGAAGCGCACCGACCCGCCCTCCGGCGCCACCTTTGGCGCCCGGGCGCCGGACGCGGCGGCCGACGCGACGCTCTACATCGAGCGCGACCCCGACCTCGACTTTCCGCGGTTCGAGGCACGCTCGCTGAAGCAGCTGCGCCGGACCGCGGGAAGCGCCGCCCTCGTCGACCGGGTCACGGGGCCGACGATCGAGCAGACCGTCACCCGGCTGCGCTCCGACCCGGCGAGCGGCGGGCCCGCCTACGAGGTCACGCTGCGCGCCTCCGGTCCGTACCGTCACTACCTCCTGACCACGCTTCAGCCGGGCGCCGTGGAGCGGGCGAGATCCGGCGCGAGGCTGATCCATAGCTCCTTCTTCCCCGGCCCGCAGTAACTTGACCCCGAACACTCATCCCGCCGTCGGCCCGCCGCCGAAGCAACCGTGAACCGCAAGCGCGCACTCCTGTACGCCGCCCTCGCCCTGGCGGTACCGCTCCCAGCCCTCGCCATCCCGGGCGGATCGGGCGCGGCGGGCCTTGGCGTGGAGGCCTCGCTGGAGCGCTGCGGGCTCGCGGGCGGCTCGATCGTGTGCCGGATCAACGCGAGCTTCAACCGGCTCGCGGACGCGGAGTACTACACGGCGTCGGTGACGGCGGCGAACGGCAGCGTCACAGACCTCGGCACGGTCTCCGACGGCGGGGGAACGGGAGCGGCCTCGACCGGAGTCTGGGTGCCCTACGTCGGCAACGGCACCTACACGGTGACGGTCTCCGCGTGGGGCTATGACGAACGGGGGCGGCCGGAGGTCGTGCGCTCGGAGCACTCCGGGGCCGAGGGCGACGCGAAGCTGAAGCAGGCGGGCGAGGCCGAGGCCGTCACGGCGCCCGAGGCCCCCGTCGAGGAAGAGCCGGTGCCGGTCGAGCCGACGACGCCCGTCCCCCCCGAGGATCCGCCCTCGGAGTGCCCCGACGAGGCCGATCCCGAGACCCAGCCGGGTGCCACTCCGCCCGAGGAAAGCGCCGCTCACCCGACGGGCGAAGGAGAGCCGGTCGCTCCCCCGGAGCCCGGCGTGGAGACGCCGGATCCCTGCGCCCGGCCGGACGGCGAGCCGGCGCCGTCACCCGTCCCATAGAACGTCCTCTAGGATCACGCCGATGGCAACCGCCACGGCAGAGGCGCTGTCCGAGCGCGCGCGAGAGTTCGTCTCCGACGCCCCACCACACGGGCACTGGATCGGCGGCGAGCAGGTGCCCTCGGCCGACGGGCGGACGTTTGAGACCGTCGACCCGGCGACCGGGGTGGGCATATGCGAGGTCTCCCATGCGGGCGCCGAGGACGTCGACCGCGCGGTGCGCGCCGCGCGGGAGGCATCCGAGCCGTGGGCGAAGCTCGCCGCCTCGAAGCGCGCCGGGCTGATCTACGCGCTCGCCGAGCTGATCAAGGCGAACCTGCCCGAGCTCGCCGAGCTGGAGTCGCTCGACAACGGCAAGCCCCTCGCCTACGCGAAGGGCGACGTGGCCGCCGCCGTCAACCACCTCCGCTACTACGCCGGCTGGCCGACGAAGATCGAGGGCGAGACGATCCCGGTCTCGACGCCGGACGTCCTCTGTTACACGCGCAAGGAGCCGGTCGGCGTGTGCGGGCAGATGATTCCCTGGAACTTCCCGCTCCTGATGGCGACGTGGAAGCTGGCGCCCGCGCTCGCGGCGGGGTGCACCGTCGTGCTGAAGCCGGCCGAGCAGACACCGCTGACCGCGCTGCGGCTCGGCGCGCTGATCAACGAGGCGCGGATCCCCGAGGGCGTCGTCAACATCGTCGGTGGCGACGGCGAGACCGGAGCGGCGATCGTCGACCACCCCGGCGTGGACAAGATCGCGTTCACGGGCTCGACCGAGGTGGGGCGGGAGATCGGCGCCAAGTGTGGCCGCTCGCTGAAGCGGGTGACCCTGGAGCTCGGGGGCAAGTCGCCGAACATCATCCTTCCCGACGCCGACCTCGAGCGGGCGATCGCGGGCTCCTACGAGGCGATCTACTTCAACACCGGCCAGGCGTGCAACGCCGGCTCGCGCCTGTTCGTACACTCGGACCAGTTCGACGAGGTGGTCTCGGGCCTCGCCGAGGCGGCGAAGCGGGCGAAGGTCGGCCCGGGCCTCGAGGAGGGCACCGAGCTCGGACCGGTCGTGTCCGAGGAGCAGCTCGCGCGCGTGCTGGGCTACATCGACGCGGGGCGCAATGCCGGCGCGGAGGTGATCACCGGCGGTGGGCGTCCGGACGCCGACGGGGACGGCGAGCGCGGCTACTTCGTCGAGCCGACCCTGTTCGCGGGGGTCTCCGACGAGATGACGATCGCCCGCGAGGAAATCTTCGGCCCCGTGCTGGTGGCGATGCCCTACGACAACCTGGAGGAGGTGGCGCGGCGCGCCAACGACACCGGGTACGGGCTCGCGGCCGGCGTGTGGACGCGCGACATCTCCAAGGCCCACCGGCTCGCGGCGATGCTGCGCGCCGGCAACGTGTACATCAACACCTGGGGAGGCGGGGACCCCGCAGCCCCCTTCGGCGGCTTCAAGTCCTCCGGGATCGGGCGCGAGAAGGGCCACGCCAACCTCGACGCCTATCTCGAGCTGAAGACCGTGTGGGCGAAGCTCTGAGCTGAGGTCGACCCGGCTGGATTGGCTGGGTAGGGGGCCTTGGGGCAACGCCGCAAACCGCACACTCGAGGACCCGCCGCAGACGATTGTGCGGTTGACGGCGTATATCACCGTTAACTGCACACTCGTGGTCCGGCCGCGATCGATTGTGGAGTTTGCGGCGCAGCCACCCGAAAGGCGGGAGCCGGTGGGTCGGCGCGATCTCTCGAGCGATCGCTGACTCTTTGGACGACCGTTGGATTCCGATGCCCGGCTACGATCGCATCGCCCGGGTAGACAAACTGGAAAAGTCAGCGGCCTTAAAAGCTGCGGCCCGCGAGGGCGTTGCGGGTTCGAATCCCGCCCCGGGCACTCCTTCCGCACGCGCGCGGGCGGCGGCCACGCACACGCCGGGCAGCCCTCGCGCACGCGCGCGGGCGGCCTTTATGTGGCCTAGAAGGTCGCCCGATATCAATACTGGCGCCGGAACATCGTCGCTGTTACGGTGTTTCAAGCGTAGGGAGGCGAACACCCCTGCAGGCGTTGGGCATGCCTTGGAAGCCTCAGCACTAACACACGCCAGCCGCCGTGGACTGATCGCGAGACCCTCGCGGCTGCTTCGCCTGCAGAAGGACGACCGCCTGATCGGGATGATGCGGAACGGTCACGAGCGGGCGTTCGAGGTCCTGTTCGAGCGCTACCACGCGCGGCTGCTGGGCTTCTGCCAGCACATGCTCTCCTCGCGGGAGGACGCCGAGGACGTACTCCAGGAGGTCTTCGTCGCCGCGCACAGCGCGATCCTCGCCGACAACCGCAGCATCAACGCCCGGCCGTGGCTGTACCGGATCGCCCGCAACCGCTGCCTCAACCATCTGCGCAAGCCGGTCCCCGAGGGCCAGGACACGATGGACGTCCACCCGCACGAGAACGGCGCCTCCACCGCCCAGCAGGTCCAGAACCGCGAGGAGTTCCGCCAGCTGGTCGCCGACGTGCAGACGCTTCCGGAGACCCAGCGCACCGCCCTGCTCCTGCGTGAGGTCGACGCGATGTCCTACGAGGAGATCGCCCAGGCGATGGCGACGACGGTGCCGAGCGTGAAGTCGCTGCTGGTCCGGGCGCGAATCACGCTCGCGGAGGCGAGCCAGGCGCGACAGCTCACCTGCGGCGAGGTCCAGCTCGAGCTGGCCGAGGCGGCCGAGGGCCTGCGCAAGGCCTCCGGCCCGGTGCGCCAGCACGTGCGCTCGTGCGAGGGCTGCAAGGACTTCCGCTCCCAGCTTCGGTCCGACAGCAAGGCGCTCGCGGCGCTGTTCCCGGTCGGGCCGCTGTTTGCGATGAAGGAGCTCTTCGGCGCAAAGCTCGCGGCGATCTTCGGTGGCGGCTCGTCGGCCGGCGGCGGCGCGGCGGCGGCCGGTGGCGGCGGCGCGGCGGCGGGC
>JBOGZH010000002.1:0-23788 GCA_050697095.1 Solirubrobacterales bacterium | reverse complement strand
GCGAGAGTCAAGCATGGCAAGGACGCAGGGAGCCGGAATGGCAGCGCCATTTCGGCGACTGAGGACGCAGCCAGGCGCAGACTCGCAGCCGCCAGAACGGGGCATCCATTGGTGGACGGGGCACTAGATCGCCTTGAGCTGACCGCGGATCGCGCCGTCGACCGGGTAAAGGTCGGTCTTGAGGTTGACGTGGAACCGATGCGGCTTGCGGGTGATCTTCTTCAGCGTGCTCTTCGCGACGCCGTTGACGCAGCCCTCGATCGGATCCTTCTTCTCGGTTTCCACGAGCGTGACCTTCTGGTTTCCATTCTCGCCCGTCTTGCCGGTGTAGACGCCGATCTCGAGTCCGTCGCGGCTTCCGATCCCCGTGTACTTGATCCTGAAGCACACCCTGCTCTTGTTGCGCAGCAGGTGGAGCTTCGCCGTGCCCTCGCCGTTCGGCGCGCCGGGCTGCCCGACGACCTTGCTGCCCGCCATCTTCGCCTTCACGTGCGTGCCGTGCGCGGACGCCGCGCCCGGCACGATCATCGCCACCAGCAGCCCCGCGGCGGCCAGCAGCAGAGAACCCTTGAGTCGCATGAAAGAGATTCCTCCCTGGTCGTATTACGGACGCGCCACGCTAGCAGCGCCCCTGGTCGGCCTGGACGCGAGTTCGCCCGGTGACGGCTAGATTGCGGCGCCGATTCCTCAGAGCTCGATCCGCTCGACCGCCTGGCGCTCGAGCGGGCGGTCGCCGTCGTCGGTCTGCGTGGACTCGATCGCGTCGACCGCGTCCATCCCTTCGGCGACGCGGCCGAACACCGTGTGCTTGCCGTCCAGCCACGGCGCCTCCTCGGCGGTGACGATGAAGAACTGGGAGCCGTTCGTGTTCGGGCCCGCGTTGGCCATCGCCAGCGCGCCGCGGACGATCTTGTGCTCGTTGATCTCGTCCTCGAAGGTGTAGCCCGGCCCGCCGGTCCCGGTGCCCTCGGGGCAGCCGCCCTGGATCATGAACTCGGGGATAACCCGGTGAAAGATGAGTCCGTCGTAGAACCCGTCCTCCGCGAGCTTGCGAAAGTTCTCGACCGTCTTCGGGGCGTCCTCGTCGAACAGCTCGACGCTCACCGGGCCGGCGGTGGTGTGCAGGGTCGCCTCCGACATCGACGGAACCCTATACCGGCTGCGCCGTAACAAACTCGTAAGCGGCTGGGAGAATCCTGTGGCGCGATGACACGACTCCTGGCAATTGCCACGACGTGCGCCCTGCTCGCGATCGGCGCCGGTTGCGGAGGTGATGACGACGACTCGTCGAGCGAGGACGCGAGCGCGGCGACAACCACCACGACGGAGGCGTCGAAGAGCGCGGGCGGCGGAAACGGTGGCGGGAAGCCGGAGCGCGGCGACGCCGGGTCGGGCTCCGTGGTCGAGGTGAGCGACTCCGAGTTCGGGCAGATCCTCACCGACTCGGATGGCCGCACGCTGTACCTGTTCGACAAGGAGACGACTGAGCGCAGCGAGTGCTTCGGGGCGTGTGCGGAGGCGTGGCCCCCGTTCTACACCGAGGGCGAGCCGCGGGCGGGGAGCGGCGTCAAGGACGAGCTGCTCGGCACGACCGACCACGAGGGCAAGGAGCTCGTGACCTACAACGGGCAGCCGCTCTACTACTACGTCGACGAGGGTCCGAACGAGGTCCTGTGCCAGGGCGTCGACGAGTTCGGCGGCCTGTGGCTGGTCGTCGACCCGAGCGGCGACGCGATCCAGTAGCGCCGGCCTGATACAACAGCCGCGTGCTGGGAGCCACCGCTCACGGCGGCGTTCCTGGGCGCTTATCATCGAGCCGCGGGTGGGCACGATGGGCAGGAAGGCCGCAAGCCGATCTTTCGTGCCGTCTCGCTTGTTAGGAAACCGATGGCGTCGGCGGTAACGGCCACCAGAGCCCTTGCCTGGGGTGCGCTCGCGGGGCTGAGCGCGCTCGCGGCGATCGCCGTGCCCGCTCACGCTGCGGGCAAGGCCGGCGGGAAGGCCAAGAAGCCGAACGTCGTCGTGATCGTCTCCGACGACCAAGCCGTGCAGACCGTGCGGCAGGACACGATGCCCAACCTGCTCGGTCGAATCGCGGCGAGCGGCACCACGTTCGACAACGCGATCGCGACGACGCCGCTGTGCTGTCCCTCGCGGGCGGGAATGCTGACCGGCCAGTACGGGCACAACAACGGGGTGCTGCGCAACGACTACCGTCAGCTCAGCGAGAAGTCGAACACGCTCCCGGTGTGGCTCGACCGCGCCGGGTACCGGACGATTCACGTCGGCAAGTACCTGAACCTGTACCGGAGGGCGAAGGGCCCCGAGGCGGAGCCCGCGCCGGGCTGGGACGTGTGGCAGACGATCCAGGAGCCGAACACCTACTACGACTACGACCTCTCGGTGAACGGGCGGAAGGTGCATTACGGCGACGCCGACCGCGACTACTTGACCGACGTCCTGAACCGGAAGGCGACGCGGCTGGTGCGCCGCTCCGCGCCCGGCAAGCGGCCGTTCTACCTCCAGCTCGACCACTGGGCGCCGCACGACAGCCGCGGTCGCGGCACCGGCCCGTGCCACGGCGGCGACGACCCCGTGCCCGCGCCCACGGACGAGAACCTGTTCGCGAACGAGCCGTTCCCCGCCCCCCCGTCGTTCAACGAGGAGGACTTGGACGACAAGCCGTCCTTCGTCCAGCGCCAGAACCCCGTCGACGTCGGCGTGGTGGAGCGAAGCTACCGCTGCGCCCTGGCCTCGCTTCGCGCCGTCGACCGCGGGATCGGGAAGATCCATACGGCCTTGAAGAAGGCGGGGGAGCTGCGCAGGACCGTGATCGTCTACGTGGGGGACAACGGGCTCCTGTACGGGGAGCATCGGCTGCGGTTCAAGATCCCCCCTTACGAGGAGGCGCTGCGCGTCCCGCTGATCGTCTCGGTCCCCCCGAGCGTGCGGGGCGGCGCGCCGAGGGCCGCAAGCGTCCCTGAGCCGGTGGCGAACATCGATCTCGCCCCCACGATCCTCGAGCTCGCCGGGGCGGCGCCGTGCCGGCGCCGGGGCGATTGCAGGGTGATGGACGGACGGTCGCTATTGCCCCTTCTCCAGGGTGAGCAGTCGCAATGGCCTCAAGATCGCGTCCTCGCCGTCGAATACACAGGAAGACACCACGGCTTCTCCAGCTGCAGCTACCGGGGCGTCCGTGCCCCGGGCCAGCTCTACGTCGAGCACACTTTGATCCCGAACTTCCAGACAGGCGAGTGCGAGCCCAAGCTCGAGGTCGAGCACTACGACCTCGACAGCGACCCGTTCGAGCTCCAGAACCTCTATCCGGCGCTCCCGTTGACGCCTCAGGCCGCGCTCCAGGAGGATCTCGCGGAGCGGCTCGAGCGGCTGCGAGACTGCGCCGGAATCGCGGGGCGCGATCCCGTGACGCCGGGAAGGGAGCACTGCGAATGAGCGCCGCCGGCGCCGACAGGGGCGTGCGCGCCCGTCCCGCGCTGCGGAGGGTCGCTCTGGCGGGCGCCCTCGCGCTCTCGGCGGCGGGCCTGGTCGCGCTGTCGGGGGCGGGAGGCGCCAGCGCGATCACCTCGCAGGCAAAGCCGAACATCATCCTCGTCACCACCGACGATCAGGCGCTGAGCATGCTTCGGCCGAAGATCATGCCGAAGACGATCGAGCAAATCGCGGCCCCGGGCACCACGTTCACGAACGCGGTCGTCACGACCCCGCTGTGCTGTCCCTCGCGCGCCACGATGCTTACCGGCCAGTACGCCCACAACCACGAGGTGCTTCGGAACGCGTACCAGTTGCTCAGCGACAAGGACAACGTGCTGCCGGTGTGGCTGCGGCGGGCCGGGTACCGGACGGCCCACGTCGGCAAGTTCCTGAACGGATACGAGCGAGCGGTCACCGACGCCGCCGAGGTGGCGCCCGGCTGGGACAGCTGGTTCACGACCCTCGGCGCCACCCGGTACTTCGACTACGACGTGTCGGCGAACGGCAGGCGGATCCACTTCGGGAAGGGACGCCGCTCCCACGTGACCCGGGTGATCAACCGCAAGGCGGCATCGCTCGTGCGGCGCTTCACGTCCGACAGCCGCCCACTCTTCCTGCAGCTCGATCACCGCGCCCCGCACACCGAGACCGGGGTCAACTCGGGAGGGCGGTGCGGCGCCCGCGCCGTTCCGGAGGAGCCCCGCGACGAGAAGCGGTTCCGCCGCCAGCCGCTTCCCAACCCGCCGTCCTTCAACGAGGCCGACGTCTCCGACAAGCCCTCGTTCATCCGCGACCGCCCGCTCCTCAGCCACACCCGGGTGAAGAAGATCACGAAGCGCTACGAGTGCGCGCTGGCAGCACTGCGCTCCGTCGATCGGGGCATCAACCAGATCGTGAAGGCGCTCGAGCACACCGGCGATCTGGAGAACACGGTCCTGATCTTCACCTCCGACAACGGCTTCTACTTCGGCGAGCACCGGATCGCGCGGGACAAGACGCACCCGTACGAGGAGGGCCTCAGGGTCCCGCTGGCGATGCGGGTGCCGCCGCGCTTCCTCGGCGGGCGGCCGGTGGTCCCGCAGGTCAGCCAGCAGGTCGCGAACATCGATCTCGCTCCCACATTCCTCGAGCTCGCCGGCGGCGCGCCCTGCGGCGAGGGGGATTGCCGGGTCATGGACGGTCGCTCGCTGATGCCGCTGTTGCGGGGTGATGGCGGATGGCCAACCGGCCGCGGGCTGCTCGTTGAGTACGACGGCGCGGGGAGCAAGGCAGCGTCGAGCTGCCGCTACGACGGGATTCGCACTCCGGAGAGCTTCTACGTCGAGCACCTTGCGATCCCCGACCCCCTCACCGGCGGCTGCCGGGAGACCGAGGAGTTCGAGCTCTACGACCTCGCCGCGGACCCCTTCCAGCTCCAGAACCTGTACTCGAGCGGCGATCCCACAGCCGAGCAGCTCGAGGGCCGGCTGGCGGCACTCCGGGGCTGCAACGGGCTCGCGGGGCGCGACCCGTTGCCCGACGAGGCCTCCTACTGCGAGTGAGGAGGCGTCGGGCAGCGCCGGCGGCGCTCGCCGTCGCCGCCCTCGCGATCGCCGCCGCGTCCGGCTCGCTCCTCCCCAGCGCCACCGGCGGGCCGCCGAAGCGGCCGAACATCGTCGTCGTGGTCACCGACGACCAGACGCTCGCCTCAATGAGCGTCGCGACGATGCCCAACACCGTAGGCCTGATCGGTGGCCGGGGGACCGAGTTCACGAACGCGATCGCGACGACGCCGCTGTGCTGCCCCTCGCGCGCCACCATGCTGACCGGCCAGTACGCGCACAACCACGGCACGCTGAGCAACGCGCCCGGCTACGAGGCGCTGCGACACAAGGCGAACACGCTGCCGGTGTGGCTGCGCCGCGCCGGCTACGTGACCGCCCACGTCGGCAAGTACCTGAACCGCTACAGGGCCTCGGTCGACCATCCGACCGACGTCGCCCCGGGGTGGGACGAGTGGCACACCGTGATCGACCCGGGGCGGGGGGAAGTCCGCTACTACGACTACCGGCTGGCGGTGAACGGCGACGCGGTCCGGCTCGGGGATCGCCCCCGCGACTACATCACCCGGGTGATCAACCGCCGCGCAGCCCGGATGGTGCGCGAGCACGTCCCGAGGTCCAAGCCGCTGTACCTCCAGGTCGACCACCGGGCGCCGCACACCGAGGAGGGGGTCAAAAGCGGGGGGTCGTGCGGGGGGATGATCCCCCCGGATCCGCGAGACGCGGGGGCGTTTGCGGGCGAGCCGCTCCCGCGCCCTCCCTCTTTCGACGAGGAGGACGTGAGCGACAAGCCGTCCTTCATTCGCGAGCTGCCGCGCCTCAGCGGCGCCACCGCGGGGGCGATCGAGCAACGCTACCGCTGCGCGCTCGCCTCGCTTCGATCCGTCGATCGGGGAGTGCGAAAGATCGTCGCCGCGCTGAGGCGGGCGAAGGAGCTCGACGACACGGTGCTGGTGTTCACCTCCGACAACGGGTTCTTCTTCGGCGAGCACCGGATCCCGGAGCAGAAGACCCGTCCCTACGAGGAGGCGGTCCGCGTCCCGCTGCTGATCCGGGTGCCGGAGCGCTACCGGGGCGACGCGGTGGCGCCGGCCGAGCTCTCGGAGCCCGTCGCGAACATCGACATCGCTCCGACGATCCTCGATCTGGCGGGGGCGCGGCCATGCCGCTCGGCGCGAGCATGCCGGGTGATGGACGGGCGCTCGCTGGCGGGCCTGATCCGAGGCGAGGCGCAGTGGCCCGACGAGCGTGCGGTCGCGATCGAGTTCGACGCCGGCCCCCGCGCGCGACCGAAGCGGGTTTGCCGCTACCAGGGCGTCCGCATGGCCGGTCACGTGTACGTGAGGCACACGGCCGCCGCGGATGCGGTCACGGGGGAGTGCCGGCCGATCGACGAGCGCGAGCACTACGACCTCGCCTCGGACCCCTTCCAGCTCGACAACCTGTACCCGGCGGGAGCGGGCACGGCGCACGGAGCGGCGGAGGCGCAACTCGACGCGAAGCTGGAGCGGCTGGGCGACTGCACCGGGATCGCGGGACGCGATCCCCTTCCGACGGGGCGCTCCTACTGCGAGTGACGGAGCTGGCCCTCGTAGGGTCCGCGTCCAGTCATGCAAGCCGCGCCGCAGCGCGCCGCGAGCTCCAGCGCCTCCTGAGGGGAACGGCCCTCCCCGAGCCCGTAGGTCAGACCGGCGGCAAAGGAGTCGCCAGCGCCGTACGCGTCCACTCGGCGACCGGGCAGCCGCGCGGCCTCCCACTCGCTGGTGCGACCGTCTGCCGCCACGAGCTGGCCGCCCGAGGCACCCGCCGTGCGCACAACCAGCAGCGGGGCTGGATCGATCTCGCCGAGCCCGTAACGCTCACCCTCGTCCTTGGCGCTCGAGACCAGCACGTCGAGCTGTACGCCGGCCTTCGCCAGCGCTTCGATCGCACGCACCGTCGCGACCAGCTTGCGCGCGGCCCGAGCCGCCCGCACCGCGCCCGGGTCGCCGGCTGTGAAGTAGACGGCATCGGCGCCCTCGAGCTCGGTCCAAGGCAGCCGGTCGTCCGCGTGTGGCCCGAGGCGCTTGCCCATCACCGTGATCGTGCGCTCGGCGTCGGCGTCCACGTGGACGAACGCTCGCCGCTGTGGCTCGGAGCGCCACGCGGCCTCGACGCGAACGCCGAGCGCCTCCAGGTCGCGCTTCGCCCTGTGCCCGAGGGGGTCATTGCCGAGCGCGGTGAGGAACAGGCACTCGCCTGCGAGCCGCGCCAGCTGTACCGCTGCGACCGCGCCGCCGCCCGCCGCCTCCTCCCAGGTCTCCTCCGCATGCACTATCTCGCCCGCGGCCGGCACCCGCTTCACCCGCGCGAACTCAATCCACTCGACGTGCCCGACGACAGCGACCCGCATCCGGACGGGTAGTCTCACAGTTCGGCGAATCGGCCTCCACGACCCCGATGAGATGAAATGGCTCCTTGGCCGCGGCTGCGGACAGGGTGGACCGGCTGACCTGGGTCGGTCATTCGACGGTCCTACTGCGGATCGACGGCACCTCCGTCCTCACCGATCCGATGCTGAGGGGATGGCTGGGTCCGCTTCGCAGGCACGGGACGCCGCCCGGCCCCGAGCTGCGGCGTGGGCCGGACGTGGTGCTGATCTCCCACCCGCACCGCGACCACCTCGACCTGCCCTCGCTTCGACGGCTTGTGCCGGGCACGCCGCTGGTGGTGCCGCGCGGCGCCGCGGGGCTTGCATCGAAAGCGAGTACAGGTGAGATTCGGGAGATCCACCGCGGCGAGACCATGTCGATCGGCACCCTCACGGTGACCGCTGTGCCTGCGCTGCACGACGGGCGCCGCGGTCGCTGGGGGCGGCGGGCGGTCGCGCTCGGCTTCGTGATAGCCGGCGGCTCGCGCCGCGTCTACTTCGCGGGCGACACCGAGCTGTTCTCGGAGATGTCGGATCTCCGCCCTCTCGACCTCGCGCTGCTCCCGGTCTGGGGATGGGGCCCGACGCTGAGCCCCGGGCACCTCGACCCCGCGGGCGCCGCGCGTGCGCTGAGGCTCCTGCGTCCCCGCGTCGCCGTGCCGATCCACTGGGGGACCTTCTATCCCCTCGGCCTCCGCAGGCTGCGCCCCGCGCCCCTCTCGGATCCCCCGCTGGAGTTTGCCCGGCGCGCCCGTGAGCTGGCGCCCGAGGTCGAGGTGCGCGTCCTGGAGCCAGGCGAGATGATGGACCTGTGAGCAACGCGCGCGCCATCGGCCACGCCGCCGGGGTCGCGGTTCGCGTGCTCGTCCTCTGGTTGCTCGTCGCCCTCGTCTTCTGGGTCGTGGTGGCGCTGCTCCCCGGATTCGACGTCCCGAGCTTTGGCGCGTTGCTGCTCACAACCGCCCTGATCGCTCTGATCAACGCGCTTCTCTGGCCGCTTCTGATCCGGGTGGTGCTGCCGCTTGCCGTGTTCAGCTTCGGCCTCGGCTCGCTGGTGCTGAACGCGGTGGTCGTCTCGGTCGCCGTCAACGTCGTCGATGGCTCGGCGCCCCCCTTCCTGGGCGCGATCGCCGCCGCCTTCATTCTCTCCGTGAGCCTGATGCTCCTCACCCCGGCGCTCAGCCTCGACGACGACGCGCGCCAGCTCCGGATCGTCCGCCGGCGGGCTCGCCGCGTCAGAGAGGCGAACCGCACCGAGGTTCCCGGGGTGATCCTGTTCGAGATCGACGGCCTCGCCGAGCCGGTCCTGCGCCGCGCGCTGGGCGAGGGCCACGCCCCGACGATGGCGCGGTGGCTCGAGCACGGCAGCCACCGGATCGTCCCCTGGGAATGCGACCTCTCCTCCCAGACCGGCGCCAGCCAGGCCGGCCTTCTGCTGGGCAGCAACCACGACATGCCGGCCTTTCGCTGGTACGAGAAGGAGACCGGGCACACGATGGTTTCGAACCACGGCAAGGATGCGGCCGAGCTCGAGCGCCGCCGCTCCGACGGGCGCGGCCTGCTCGCGGTGGACGGCGCCAGCCGGGGGAACATGTTCTCCGGGGACGCCCCCCGCTGCTCGGCGACGATGAGCGCGATCAGGGACCGTCGGCGTTCGAGGGCGAACGAGTACTTCGCCTACTTCGCCGATCCGTACGGATTCCCCCGCACGATCGCCCTCTACCTGTGGGACGCGATCCTGGAGCTGAGGGCGGCGCGGCGGCAGCGAAGGCGCGGCGAGGAGCGCGTCGACCGCGGGGGGCTGTACCCGCTGATGCGGGGGGCGATCACCGTGATCATGCGCGACCTCAACGTCGCAACCCTGCTGGGCGACATCGTCGAGGGCGTGCCCGTGGTCTATTCCACCTTCGTCGGCTACGACGAGGTCGCGCATCACTCCGGGGTCGAGCAGCCCGACGCGTTCGCCGTGCTGCGCCAGCACGATGCCCAGCTCGCCCGCCTCGAGCGCGCCATCGAGCAGGCGCCCCGTCCCTACCACCTGGTGGTGCTCTCGGACCATGGACAGAGCCAGGGGCGGCCGTTTCGCCAGCGCTACGGAATCGAGCTCGAGGAGCTGGTGCGTGGCGCGCTGGCCAAGGGCGAGGTCTTCGCCCCGGCGGCGAGCGACGAGGGGTTGAGCACGGTCGGCGGCGCGCTGACGGACGCCCGCGATGAGGACAACGCGGGAGCCCGGCTGCTGGCGCGGGCAACCAGCGACCGGCTGGTCGACGGCGAGGTCGTTCTGGGGCCAAACCGCGAGGCCGTCGAGGCGGAACGAAAGGACCCCGCCGGGCACGCCGCGATCGTCCTCGCCTCGGGTGGCCTCGGGCTG
Source organism: Solirubrobacterales bacterium (assembly GCA_050697095.1). Lineage (GTDB taxonomy): Bacteria > Actinomycetota > Thermoleophilia > Solirubrobacterales > 70-9 > DASPWW01. The sequence goes on along the minus strand of JBOGZH010000002.1, from coordinate 13,974 downwards.
ATCTCCCTACCGGAGCGAGACCACCGCATGTCGTTGGAGGAGATCGCCTCGCTGCACCCGCAGTTGATCACAACCCTCGTCGAGCACCCGGGAATCGCGTTCGTGATGGTCCGGGCCGAGGATGACGGCGGGATCGTGCTCGGCGCGGAGGGGACACGGCGGCTGCGAGACGACGTCGTCACCGGCGACGATCCGCTGCTTCACTTCGGGGCCAACGCCGCCGACCACCTCCGCCGGACGGACGGCTTTCCGCACTGCCCCGACATCCTGGCCAATTGCATGTACGACCCCGAGGCGAACGAGGTCGCGCCTTTCGAGGAGTTCATGGGCTCCCACGGGGGCCTGGGTGGGTGGCAGAGTCATCCCTTCGCGCTCGTGCCGAGCACCTGGAGCGAGGAGAAGGCGCCGATCGTCGGCGTCGAGGCGATGCACGGGGCGCTCCGCGGCTGGCTCGCGGAGTCCGGGCTGGAGCTGAAGCCTCACGCCGCCCGGGGCCCGCTCGGATGATCAATCTCGAGATCACCAGAAATTCGGAGGAGGAGAGGCTGCTGGCCGAGTACCACAAATCAACAGCCTGGCTGGGAGGCACAGATGCCGATTGCGGTCTCGACGTTCGGTGGCGGGTTGTAGGACTCAGGGGGTGGCCGGCGCCGGCGATCCGTTCGGCCCGGCCTCCTCGCGCTTGCCCCGCCGCAGCCCCAGCCCGACGAACGGGAAGATCAGCGTCGAGAGGATCGCGGCCCCCACGAGCGCGGCCGCCGTCGAGCTTCGCATGTGGCCCCCCTGCGTGGCGAGCGTGGTGATCGCGACGACGAGCGGCAGCTCGGTTGCCGAGAAGAACGCCAGCGCGGTGCGTTCCCGCGCTGCCAGCACGCCTCGGTAGAGCAGCAGTGCGGGGGTTCCGCGCACGATCAGGAACAGCGCCAGGAAGAGCGGAACCTCGAGCAGCGCGCCGGCGCTGGACAGCAGCGAGTCGAGGTCGAAGTCCATGCCGCTCGTGACGAAGAAGAAGGGGATGAGGAAGCCGAAGCCGACTGCGGTCAGCTTCGACTCCAGCACCTCGACCTCACGCCCCCGCAGGGCGAGCCGCGTGACGATCCCGGCGACGAAGCCGCCGAGCAGGATGTCGAGCCCGAGCTCGCTGGCGAGCGCGACGAGCCCGAGCATCAGAACCATGAGAACACGAATGGCAGCTTGGCTGCTGGCCTCGAGCGTGCTCTCGAGCAGCTGCCATCCCTTCCCGGCGAAGCGAACCGAGATCACGGCCACGAGCGCCGCCAGCGCGATGAAGCTCAGCAGGACCAGCGCCTCGTGAAGCGGCTGCGCGGTGGAAAGCACGAGGGTGACGAGCAGGATCGGACCGAACTCGCCCGCCGCGCCGGCTCCGAGCAGGTAGGTGCCGAACCGGGTCCGCAGCTCCCCGGCGTCGCGCAGGATCGGGATCAGCGTGCCGATCGCGGTCGTCGCCATCGCCGACCCCGTGTAGAGGAGGGAGAGCACGATCCCGGCCGCTGCCAACGCTCCGCCGAGGCCGTAGGCGAGCGCAAGCGACAGCAGCCAGCCCATCCCGGCGAGCATCAGCGGCCGGCCGCGAAGCCGCTCGAAGTCGAGCTCGTAGCCCGCGAAGAAGAACAGCATCCCCAGCCCGAGGTTTCCGAAGAACTCCGTGAACTCGTCGCTCTGGGCCAGGTCGAGGACCTGGGGGCCGATCAGGATCCCGAGCAGCAGCTCGATGACCACGACCGGTGGGGCGATGCGCCGGGGGAGCAGCGCCACCGATAGCGCCGCCACCGCGGCGGCGACGGTGATGACGAGGAACGAGGTCGAGTCGACGTTGATCATCCGCGGCCGGGCGCGGTCAACCGACCGGCCCGGGGAAGGCTAACCCTCGCTTTCGGCGGCCACCATCCCGATCGCCACGAGGTCGCTGGGGTGGACCCACGCGTCGGACAGGACCGTCCCGCCGGCCTCGAGGATGGAGTCCCTGAGCGGGATCGCCCAGCGGTGCTCGAGCAGCGCGATCGCGGCAACGGTGTCGTTCGGGATCGCGTCCGCCACGTACCAGACTTCGTCCTCGTCGAGGGCATGCCCGTCCTCGCGCTCCGCGACTCCCGTGAGCGCCCCCGTCTCGGCCCCGTGATCGGGCTCGCCCGCGTCGTCGCGGCGGCGCCGGCCCTGGCGCTGGCGATCGGCTACGACGTCGAGGCGGCGTTCGACGAGCCCTGCGAATAGGCTCACCCAATGAGCACTCAGATACTCCCGCTCGCCATCACGATGCTGATCGGCCCCGGGATCATGGCGGCGATCATTCTTGTCACAACCGAGAGGCCGGTGCCCGTGTCCCTGGCCTACGTGCTCGGCTTCACGATCTCGACTGCGCTCGGGGTCGCGGCTGCGACCGGGCTCGCGTCGCTGCTCGGCTCCAGCACCTCCCTCGGCAGCTCCTCCGACTCGGGGTCCGCCGGCACGATCATCCAGATAGTGCTCGTCGTGCTGCTGATAGCGCTGTCGGTGAAGCAGTATCTGGGTCGCGCCACCGCCGAGCCGCCGAAGTGGCTCGGCACGCTGATGGAGGCGGACCCGAGGAGGGCCCTGAGGATGGGGCTGTTGATCGTCGTGATCATGCCCTCGGACATCCTGATCATGCTGACCGTCGGCATGAACCTGGAGCACACCGGCTCCTCCCTGGTTGACGCGATCCCGTTCGTTGCGCTCACGGCGCTTGTCGCGGCACTCCCGCTGCTGGCGTATTTGCTGTTTCGCCACCGGGCGCAGCGCGCCATGCCCAAGGTCCGCGACTGGATGAACACCCACAGCTGGCTCGTGAACATCATCGTGTTCGTCATCTTCATCGCGCTCATACTCTTCTAGCCGTCGCGGTGCACTCGGCGGCTAGACAACGATTAGGAGGCCCCATGAAACAACGGTTTCAACGCCCTGCGAGCCGAGGCGCGGCCGCGGCGACGGTGCTAGTGCTCGCGATCGGAGGAGCAGGCTGGGCCGGCTGCGGCGGCGACGACGGGGACGGGACGAGCGGCGACCAGGTAGAGCAGGCGACCGAGAAGGCGAAGCAGAAGGCCAACCAGGCGGTCAACGAGGGGCAGAAGAAGGCCAACGAGGCCGTCAACGAGGCACAACAGAAGGCGAACAAGAAGGTCGACCAGGCGCAGCAGCAGGCCGGCTACTGACCCAGCCAACGCATGCCTGAAACCCCCGTTCCCCGCAAGCCCGCGTCGAGCCCCGCGCGGCGGCGGGCACCGCTTCCCGCCCGAATCTTCGGGAGGGGAGCGCGCGGCGCCGGCCAGCTCGCCGAGGCCGCCGGGTTCGACCGCGCGGTCGAGCAGGCGACCGAGGAGGCGATCGTGCGGGCGGTGGAGAGCGAGGCGATGGAGCGCGCCCTCGCCCGGGTGCTCGACGGCCCGGTCGTGGACCAGGCCGTGAAGCGGGCGCTCGAGAGCGAGGCCGTCGACCAGGCGTGGGAGCGCTTGCTGGCGAGCGACGAGGCGCAGAAGCTGGTCGAGCGAATCGCGGAGGCGCCGGAGATCCGCGCAGCGATCGCGTCGCAGAGCGCCGGGCTGCTCGAGGACGTCGCGCGCCAGATCCGCGCGATCGCTCGCCGGCTCGACGACGCGGTGGAGCGAGTGGTGCGCACGGTCCTGTTCCGGCGGCGGCGCTCCGGTCCCACCGACACGGCCGGGCTCGTCAGCAGGGCGCTCGCGTTCGGGATCGACTTGGCGCTCCTCAACGCGGGTTTCTTCGCCGCGTCCGCGCTGGTCGGCATCGCCGCATCCGTCTTTCTCCCCGATCCGAGCGGCGTCTCGACCCCCGCCCTCGTCGTCGGCACCGGGACCTGGATCGCGGCGGGGTCGGCGTACCTGCTTATCTTCTGGTCGCTCGCCGGTCAGACCCCGGGGATGCGCTTCCTGGGCGTCGTGATCGACGCGGACGGCTCGCGCGAGATCGGATTCCGCAGGGCGGTGCGCCGGCTGATCGGCCTCGTGCTCGCCGCGATCCCCTTCGGGTTGGGCTTTCTCGGCGTCGCGCTGGGGGAGCGGCGCAGGGGGCTTCAGGACGTGATCGCAGACACCGAGGTCCGGTACGTGGAGCCGCGGGCCGCGGGTTCGGCCGGGGGCTATTCTGGCCTAGGTGAGTGAGTGCGGCTCGTGCGGCAAGCAGAACCGGCCGGGCGCCCGGTTCTGCGACGGCTGCGGCACAGCGCTCGAGGCCCCGGAGGGCGAAGCCCCGCGCGCGGAGTCCGAGCGTGCACCGGAGGCGCCGCCCGCCGACATTCCCGAGTCGATCGCGGGCGGCCGCTACCGCGTCGAGCGCTTTCTCGGGGAGCGCGGGCGCAAGCGCGTCTACCTCGCCCGCGAGGCGGCCGGCGGCCGCGAGGTCGCGGTCGCGACGTTCGAGACCGAGGGCGTCGACGAGGCCCTCCTCGCGAGGTCGCGCCGCGAGGCCCAGGCGATGCGCCGGCTGGGCGAGCATCCGCACGTCGTCACGGTCTTCGACGCCGGCGAGGATGAGGGGCGCCCCTACGTCGTCAGCCGCTTCATGCCGGGCGGCGACGTCGAGACCCTGCTCGACGGGGAACCGGACAGGCGGCTCCCGGTCGAGCGGACGCTCGAGATCGGCGCCGACGTGTGCCGCGCCCTCGAGCACGCGCATTCCCGCGGGATCGTCCACCGCGACCTGAAGCCCGCCAACGTGTGGCTGGCCGAGGACGGTGCCGCGAGGCTGGGCGACTTCGGACTGGCTGCGACCGATCGTCGCTCGCGGGCAGCCGTCGAGGGGATGCTGGTCGGCACGGTCGCCTACCTTCCCCCGGAGCAGGCGCTGGGCCGGGGATCGGATCCGCGCTCGGACCTCTATTCGCTCGGGGCGCTGTTGTACGAGCTGCTCACCGGTGAGCCGCCGTTCCCGGGCGACGATGCGGTCGCGATCATCAGCCAGCACCTCAACGCCGCCCCCGTCCCGCCTTCGCGGGACGCCGACGACGTTCCCACCGCGGTCGACGCCCTGATCCTGCGGCTGCTCGCGAAGTCGCCCGAGGAGCGGCCCGAGAGCGCCGCCGCAGTTCGGCGCGAGCTCGAGCGCCTCGCAGCCGCCCCCGAGGAGGAGGAGGCCGAGGCGGAGGAGGAGAACCCCCTCGACCGCCTCGCTGGCGGGGTGTTCGTGGGCCGGGAGCGCGAGCTGGACGACCTCCGAGAAGGGCTCGAGGAGGCGCTCGATGGCCGCGGCAGGCTGCTGCTGCTGGTCGGCGAGCCCGGCATCGGCAAGACCCGGACGGCCGAGGAGCTCGCGACATACGCGCAGGTGCGCGGAGCGAAGGTCCACTGGGGACGCTGCCACGAGGGCGACGGGGCGCCCTCCTACTGGCCGTGGGCGCAGGCGATCCGCTCCTACGTCCGCGAGGCCGACCCGGTCGCCCTGGCGTGGGAGGTGGGGCAGGGAGCAGGAGACATCGTTCAGCTCGCGCCCGAGGTCCGCGAGCGTCTCGGAGAGGTGCCCGAGCCCCCGGAGCTCGACTCGGACGAGGCCCGCTTCCGGCTCTTCGACTCGGTCGCCACCTTCCTCACCAGCGCGGCGAGATCGCGACCGCTCGTGATCTTCCTCGACGACCTCCACTGGGCCGACGAGTCCTCGCTGCTGCTGCTCAAGTTCGTCGCCCGCCAACTCGCCGACTCCGGCCTGCTGATCGTCGGTACCTACCGCGACGTCGAGCTGGGACGCCACCACCCCCTCGCCCGGACGCTGGCCGAGCTCGCCGAGATCCAGGGAAGCCGGCGGGTTGCGCTCCGTGGCCTGGACAACGAGGCGGTGGAGCGCTTCATCGAGATGACGGCCGGGATCGAACCGCCGCCCGGGCTCGCCGCGGTGGTCCACGAGCAGACCGAGGGGAACCCGTTCTTCGTCACCGAGGTCGTCCGCCTGATGGTCAGCGAGGGAAGCCTCGAGGGGGCGGCGCCGGGTGGCTGGGAGCTGGCGATACCGCAGGGCGTGCGGGAGGTGGTGGGGCGGCGGCTCGACCGTCTCTCGGAGCAGGTGAACGAGGTGCTGACGATGGCAGCAGCGGTGGGCCGGGAGTTCGAGCTCGACGTGGTGGAGCGGCTCGACGGGGTGCCGCGCGAGGAGCTCGTGGCGGCGATCGAGCAGGCGATCGAAAGCCAGGTGGTCTCAGAGGCGAGCCGCTCGCGGGGGCGCTACGCGTTCTCGCACGCGCTCGTCCGGGAGACGCTGTACGCGGAGCTCACCGGTCCGCGGAGGGTCGAGGTGCACCGGCGGATCGGCGAGGCGCTGGAGCAGCTGCATGGGGCCGATCCCGATCCCCCGGTCGCCGAGCTGGCCCACCACTTCATCGAGGCGGCGCCGGGTGGGGAGGGCGAGAAGGCGATCGACTACGCGGAACGGGCGGCGCGGCGCGCCGCGGCGCAGCTTGCGCACGAGGATGCCGCCCTGCACTACGAGCGCGCGCTCGAGGTGCTCGACCTCTCGCGCCACGCTGACCCGGCGCGGCGCCTCGCGCTGCTGCTCCAGCTCGGCGAGGCGCAGCGCACGGCAGGGCGGTTCGTGGTCTCGAGGGAGACCTTCGAGGTCGCCGCCTCGATTGCCCGCGAGCTGGGCGACCCCGAATCGCTCGCACGAGCCGCGCTCGGGGTCAGCGCGCTCTCCGAGGTGGGCAGGCTCGACGAGGCAATCGTCGCCCTGCTCGAGGAATCGCTCGAGGCGGTGGGCACGGACGACAGCATCGTTCGGGTCGAGTTGCTAAGCGGGCTCGCTCAGGAGCTGATCTGGCGGGATCCTCAGGGAGAAGCGGCTCCGCTGACCCGGGAGGCGGTCGCGATCGCGCGCCGGCTGGGCGACCCGCGCACGCTCGCGTCGGTGCTCGCCCGGGAGATGTTCCTCATGGTCGCGAGCCCGGAGGCCGTGCGCCAGCGGCTCGCCAGCGCCGACGAGCTGCTCGAGCTCGCGGAGCAGGCCGGCGATCGCGAGCTCGCTGTGCGAGGGCACGCGTACCGCCTGATGGCCCTGCTCGACTTCGGCGACGCGGCGGGCGCCGACGTGGAGCTCGACACCTACTCCCGACTCGCCGAGGACCTGCGCATGCCCCAGCACCTGTGGCACGTGCCGCTGCTGCGCGGCATGCGGGTCTCGATGGACGGTCGCTTCGACGACGCGGAGCGTCTGGCGGAGGAGGCGCGCCGGGGCGGCGAGCGCGCGCAGGAGCCGCTCTCGGCGCAACTCTACGCGCTTCAGCTCGCGGTCCTGCGCCGCCACCAGGGGCGGATGGAGGAGATGGTCCCGGCGGTCCGGGAGATGGCCGAGCGCTACCCCGCGATCCGCGCCTGGCGCCTCGCTTTGGTCAGCTTCCTCGCCGAGACGGGCAGCCTCGACGAGACCCGGGCCGAGTTTGAGCGCCTCGCCGCGCACGACTTCGAGGACATCCCGCTCGATCCCCAGTGGCTGACCGCGATGACGCGCATCGCCGACGCCTGCGCCCACCTGGGAGACGCGGACCGGGCCGCGATCCTGTACGAGAAGCTGCTCCCGTTCGCCGAGCTTGCCGTGGTCGCCGGGCGCGCCGCGGCGCTGAACGGCCCCGTGTCGCTGTACCTCGGCCGGCTGGCGCTGACGATGTCGCGCCCGGACGACGCCGTGCGCCACCTCGAGCAGGGCGTCGACCTCGCGATGCGGATGGGAGACCGGCCCTTCGCGGCTGAGGCGAGCCACTACCTCGCCGAGGCCCTCCTGCGGCGCGCCGAGCCAGGGGACCGTGAGCGAGCGCTCGAGGGGCTCGGGCGCTGCCTCGACACCGCGCAGGAGATGGGGATGCGAAAGCTGGTCGAGCGCGCCCTCGCCCTGCGCCTCGAGGCCCAGGGACTATCGGCGGTGGACGTGACGACCTCGATCGACACCGTGATCTCGGCGGTGGAGAGCGAGCGGCCCGACATCCGCTCGTTCGCGTCCCCGGACGGAACGGTGACGATCCTGTTCAGCGACATCGAGGACTCGACCCTGATGACCGAGCGCCTCGGCGACGAGCGCTGGCTCGGGGTCCTGCGGGCGCACAACGCGGTCTTCCGAGGGCATCTCAGGGCCCACGGCGGCTACGAGGTCAAGAACCAGGGCGACGGGTTCATGCTCGTGTTCCCGGATCCGTGCCGGGCGGTGGAGTTCGCCGTCGCGATCCAGTGCGCCCTCGCGGAGCTCGAGGTCGCCGAGGCCGAGCGTGTGCGGGTTCGGATGGGACTGCACGCCGGGGAGGCGATCCGCGAGGAGGGCGATTTCTTTGGCCGCAGCGTGATCCTCGCGGCCCGGATCGCCGCCCAGGCCCGGGGCGGCGAGATCCTCGTCTCCTCCTCGCTGAAGGAGATCGCGGTGGCGGAGGAGGCCGAGCTCAGCTTCGATGAGGGAAGGGAGCTGGAGCTGAAGGGGCTGGCCGGCACCCACCGCGTCTTCCGCACGCACTGGGAGCACCAGGCGACCGCGGCGTAGGGCGTTTCGGCTACGCCGCGTCCGCCGCGCGCTCGAGCAGCTCGCGAACCTGCTGCGGCTCGCCGGTGACGGCGTGCTCGTGCCCGGGCCACACGGCCCGCGGCTCGAGCGCCGCGAGCTTGCGGACGCTCGCCGTCGCGCTCTCGTGGTCGCGGTTCCACACCGGGTGCGGGACGGACGGCCCGTCGGCCGCTCGCAACCTGATCGAGTCGACCATGTAGATCGTGTCGCTGACCAGCGCGAGGCGGTCGCTCTCGCGCCACAGCCCGATCAGCCCGGGAGCGTGGCCGGGAAAGTGGATCACCTTGAATCCGGCGATCTCGTCCCCCTCCTGGACCGTGTCGGCGATCTTCACCGGGCCGCCGTCCCAGTGGCTCAGCAGCCAGGGGTAGATTCGGCGGCTCCACCACACCGGGATCTGGTCGATGTCGAAGTAGTGGTATCCGCCGTCGGACTCCGCGTCGGTCACCTCGTCCGGATGGCACAGCACGGGGGCACCGAGCCCCGGCGCGGTCCCGCGGTGGTCGGCGTGGCTGTGGCCGAGCACGACCTGCTTCAGACCGCCGATCCGGGCCGCCGCCTCGGCGGCGCTCTTCGTCATTCTCTCCGTCCCGCCGTCGAACTGGATCACGCCGCCGCCGTCGTCCTCGATGAGGTAGACGTTCATCGAACGGCGGACGTCTCCGGCGTGGCGCCATACGCCGTCGGCGATCCGCTCCGTCGTCGGGGCGAGGGGATTCAGCGGCACCGCGCCTAGTCTATGCGCGGTGGGAATGATTCACTGATGCCACGGCTCTGGATCGCGATGATGGCGATCCTCGTCCTCTGCCTGCTCGCCTCGATCGTGATCGCGACGATCAAGCTCGCCTGACGAGGCGCCACGCCCTCGCCCGGAGCGGGCCGGGCGGGATAGTATGCGCGCGGTTCCAGACCAAGGAGGACTGAATGCTCGCCCGCATCGTGGTTGGCACCGATGGCTCGGAGACGGCGGAAGGCGCCGTCGGGCAGGCGATCGAGCTTGCGAAGCTCACGGGTGCCGAGCTCGACATCGTGAGCGCCTACGAGCCGATCTCCCAGGAGCGTCTCCGCGGCGAGTCGGCGGAGATCCCGGGCGACATCCAGCACACCGTGAATCCCCGCGAGGACGTGAACATGATCCTCGCCAACGCCGAGGGGGAGGCGAAGAAGGAGGGCGTCGAGGTCCAGACTCACCCCCGGGAGGGCGACCCTGCGGACGCGATCCTCGATGTCGCGGAGGAGGTCGAGGCGGATCTCGTCGTGGTCGGGAACAAGGGAATGACCGGTGCGAAGCGCTTCCTGCTCGGGAGCGTGCCGAACAAGGTCTCCCACCACGCCCCGTGCGGGGTGTGGATCGTCCGAACGACGTAGGCTAGGGCTCGGTCGCGGCGGCCGCGTCGAGCAGGCCGGCACCGTACAGGTTCGGGTCGCTCAGCCCGTCCTCGGTGCGGGCGGTCGACTCCAGTCGCGCCTCGACCTCCTCGGGGGTCGGATCGCGGCCCAGACTCCGCCGGAGCGCGGCCCAGACCAGCGCGGCTGTCCCCGCCACGTGGGCGGACGCCATCGAGCTCCCCTCGTAGTTGGGGTAGCCGAACCTGGTGAACTTGCCAGAGAGCACGTGGGTGAGCGTGAGCTGGACGATCCCGGGGCCCTTCCCGCCCGGATCGCAATGCGGTCCGCCGAGGGCGTCGTCGTCGCCGCCGCCTGGAGCGACGAGGTCGAGCCCGTCGCCGAAGTGGGAGTAGTCGGCGAGGCAGCCGCGGATCGTGGTCGCGCCGGTGGCGATCACGTTCGGCGCGTGGCCGGGAAAGCTGACCGAGCCCTGCCCGCTCACGACCGCGTTGCCCGCGACGGATACCACCACCGCCCCCTTCGTGTGCGCGCCGTCGATCGCCGCGCACACGCTGGGCACGTCGGCGCATGCGTCCACCTTGCGGTCGAACTCGAGGCTGAGGTTGATCACGTCCGCGCCGTGCTTCGCTGCCCACCGGATCCCGCGCGCCACGTCCGAGGCCCTCCCCTCCCCGAGCTCGTCGAGCACCCTGACGGGGATCAGCTTCGAGCGGTACGCGAGACCGGTGACGAACTTCCGGTTGTTGGTCCGCTCACCGATCGTGGACGCGACGTGGGTGCCGTGGCCGTTCTCGTCGAGCGGCACCTTGTCGCCCTCGGCGTAGTCCCGCCCGGGCGCGAACTGACGGCGCTTGAGATCCGGGCTGCGCCGGAACCGCTTCCCCTTGGAGCGGTGCGCGACGCCGCTGTCCACCACCGCCACCTTGACGCCCTTCGCTCCCGGGGATCCGGCCTGGGTGAGGTTCTCCCATGCGCCCGGAGCGTCGATGCCGCCGAACGACTCGCTGGCGGCGCTCGCGTCCTCGCCGCATCCGCTCCCGCAGGGGAGAAAGTGCCACTGAAGCGTCTGCCAGCTCCCCGGCGGCGCCGACCGTGTCCCGCGGTCGTTGGGAATCCAGCCGGGGGCGGCGGCTCGGGCGACGTAGTTGGGGGTCGCCCATCTGATCCGGGGGTTCCGCTCCAGCGCGCGCGTCGCCTCGCCGACCCCGATCCCGGGCGGGAGCTCGAGCTCCCGCTCCGGCGGGCCGCCCCTGAATCGCGCCAGCACCTCGCCGCCCACGAACGCGCGCCCGTCCTCGGCGGCGCTCGGCGTCGCCGCCAGCGCGGACCCTTGAGGCGCCGGGCCGGCCCAGGTACCCGCCACGCTCAGCGCGAAGCCCGCCGCGATCGCGGCGCCGATTGATCGAAGTCGCCGTGCTCCTGTCATTCCGATCTCGCCTTGATGCTGCCCCGCCGTGACGCGGTCCGCCGCCCCCACCGGTGGGCGATTCGAGCGGACCGTAGGCACTTAACACTAGGCGAGGCGCTAAGTTGCCGCCGCGGTGGGCGCCAATCGGTTCTTCGGCCGAGACGAGCACTTCATGCGGCTCGCTCTGCGCGAGGCGGAGCGCGCAGTGGAGCACGACGACGTCCCAATCGGGGCCGTGATCGTGCGGGATGGCGAGGTGATCTCCGCGGCGGGAAACGAGCGGGAGCTTCGCGGTGACCCGACCGCGCACGCCGAGCTGCTCGCCCTGCGCGAGGCCTCCGGCCGGCTGGGCGGGTGGCGGATCCCCGACTCGGTCCTGTACGTGACGCTCGAGCCGTGTGTCATGTGCGCCGGCGCGATCGTGCTGGCGCGGGTCCCGCGGGTCGTCTACGGCGCCGAGGACCCGAAGGCCGGCGCGGCGGGCAGCGTCCTCGACGTGCTCGGCGAGCAGCGCCTCAACCACCGGCCGCGGGTGGAGGGGGGTCTCCTTGCCGCCGAGTCCTCGGCGCTGCTCGAGTCCTTCTTCCAGTCTCGTCGCTAGCGGACGGCCTCCCGGAGTCGCTCGGAGTAGACGACCGGGTACGGATCGACGTCGTCCTCGGGCGTTCGGAGCGCGGCCGGGAGCGCGGCGAGCTGTCGGGCCGTTCGCTCGCGGATCGTCTCCAGCTGCTCCTCGCGGAGGATCTCGCCGCCGCGCATCGCCTCGACCAGCAGCGGCTTGCCGCCCGGCTGCTCGCCCTCGGCGGCGATCACGTCGCCGGCCATCGCCCCCTCGTCGTAGGTTCGATGGACCTGCTTCGCGCCGGGATGGGTCTGCTTGTCGGGGGAGAGCTTCCACACCCCGCGCCACCGCCCGTCATCGCGGTCGGCGACCAGCTTGTAGACGCCGTTCACGACCGGCGAGTCACGGCTGATGCCGAGCTCGGTGCCCACTCCCCAGAGGTCGATCGGCGCCCCCGCCTCTACCAGCTCGGTGATCCTGCGCTCCTCGAGGTCGCCCGAGGCGACGATCCGGGTCGCCTCCATGCCGGCTTCGTCGAGGATCCGCCTCGCCTTGCGTGAGAGCTCGAGCAGTTCGCCGGAGTCGAGCCGCACCGCGCCGAGCGCGATCCCCGTGTCGCGCGACGCGTCGATCGCGTTGCGGACTCCCTCCAGGGTGTCGTAGGTGTCGACGAGCATCAGCGTGTTGTCGGGGAAGTCCTCCATGTACGCGCGGAAGGCATCCCGCTCGCGCTCGAACGACATCACGTAGGAGTGGGCCATGGTTCCCATCGGGCGGAGGCCGTAGCGCATCGCCGCGGCGACGTTCGATGTCCCCCCGCACCCCGCGATCGCCGCCGAACGGGCGACCTTCATCGCCGCATCGATCCCGTGATCGCGGCGCGGAGAGAAGTCGATCACCCGGTCCCCGGCGCCCGGCTCGCCGCCACCGGCGGCCAGCACCACCCGCGCGGCCTTCGTCGCGACCATCGTCTGGAAGTTGATCTGGTTCAGCAGCAGCGTCTCCAGCAGCTGGGCCTCGATCCGCGGGGCGGTGATCCGCAGCAGCGGCTCGTTCGCGAAGCACACCGTTCCCTCGGGGATCGCGTGCACGTCGCCGCTGAACCGAAGCTCCGACAGATAGCCGAGGAAGTCCTCGCGGAAGCCGATCGAGCCGAGGTAGGCGAGCTCGCGCTCGTCGAAGCGGAGATCTCGGACCAGGCGCAGGGTCGGGCCGAGGCCCGCGGCGAGCAGCCACGTGCGGTGGGGCGGAAGCCTGCGCGCGAAGAGCTCGAAGATCGCGGGCTGGTTCATCGCCCGGCGGTGATAGCTCGCCGCCATCGCGAGCTGGTACTGGTCAGTGAGCAGGCTGGCCTCGGCCGCTGTGAGGAGGCCCGGGTCGTTCGCATCGGGCGCTCCACCGCCGCTTGCCCCGGAGCCGTCCATCTGCCGGAAGCCTAGGCGCGACGCCGCGGCCATGGCGGCCGGGCGGCGATCGCGCCTACCCGTGCGGGAGAATGGAGCCAGGATGCGTATCTCGGCCAAAGCCGACTACGCGGTGCGAGCCGCAATCGAGCTCGCGGGAGCGAGCGACGACGGCCCGGTCAAGGGGGAGCGGATCGCCGAGGCCCAGGGGGTTCCGCTGCGGTTCCTGGAGAATATCCTCGGCGAGCTCCGCCACGCCGGGCTCGTCCAGAGCCAGCGCGGCGCCGAGGGCGGCTACTGGCTGAACCGGCCCCCCGACGACATCACGCTGGCGGAGATCATCCGCGCGGTCGAGGGCCCGCTGGCGAGCGTGCGCGGTCAGCGCCCCGAGGAGCTCGAGTACCGGTCCGGGACCGAGCCGCTTCAGCGCGTCTGGGTGGCGCTGCGGGCGAACATCCGCGAGATCCTCGAGTCGGTCACCCTGTCGGATCTCGTCGCCGGCGATCTCCCCGAACCGGTGCTGACTCTGACGGAGCATCCCGAAACGTGGCAGCCTCATTAGTGCCACGTCAACCGATGGACGACCCGTTCCGGCGGCTGCAAGCCTTCGCCTGGCGTCGTCCTCGGTCGCCCAGGTAGCGCTGCTCATGACTATCCGGTTCCGTCAGGTGTCGTGCCTACAGTCGTCATGTGGGCCGGCCAGACTTCCCGCGCAGCATCGTGGACTTCCAGCA
>JBOGZH010000001.1:0-2499 GCA_050697095.1 Solirubrobacterales bacterium | reverse complement strand
TGTAAGACCCGACCACGTTGTTCCCCTGGAACTCGAGTAACCGCGCCATTGGCGGCCGGTGGCCGAGGGAGCCGTGTCTTCGGCGGCGATTGTAGAAGTCGAGCCAGGCGGCGAGCGCGGCGGTGCGCTCGGCCGAGCTGCGATAGATCGCTCCGTAGGCCCAGCCGCCGAGCATCGTGCGGATGAAGCGCTCGGCCTTGCCATTGGTGCGCGGCCTGTAGGGGCGGGTGCGGACGTGCTTGATCCTTAGCGCCCGGCAGGCGATCGCGTGGATCGTCGAGCGATAGCAGCTGCCGTTGTCGGTCATCACCCGCTCGACCCCGATCCCGTGAGCGCGATAGAAGGTCAGGGCGCGCTTGAGGAAGCCGATCGCCGTCCTTGCCTTCTCGTCTTCAAGGACCTCGACGTAGGCGAGCCTGGTCGCATCGTCGACGCAGACATGGACGAACTCCCAGCCACCCCCGCGGGGCGAGAGGCGCCGGTTACCGTGCGCGCGGTGCCCGGCACCGCCCTGGATCCGCCCCAGCTTCTTGACGTCGATGTGGAGCAACTCGCCCGGGCGCTTGCGCTCGTAGCGGTTCGGGGGCTCGGGCGGCTCCAGGCGGCTGAGCTTGCCGAGCCCGATCCGCTGCAGGACCCCCGCGACGGTCGAGAGCGCCATCCCCAGGCACTCGGCGATCTCGGCGCCGGTCATCCGCAGCCGCCGCAGCGCGGCGATCGCCTCGATCCGGCGCTCGTCGGTGCGGTTGGCGACCCTGCGCGGCGCCGAGGGACGATCCCAGAGCCCGATCGCTCCCTCGCGGCGGTAGCGGGCGACCCACTTCGAGCAGGTGCGCTCGCTCACTCCGGCGGCCTCGGCCGCCTCCGTGAGCGACCACCCTTGCTCGATCACCCGGCGGACCATTACCGCCCTTCCCTTCGGGCCGAGGGCGGCGTTAGCGTGCAACTTCATCCGGTTCCTCCTTCGGAGACTGGTTGGGCTTGCACCCTCAGCCTCCAAGGAGGTCCGGATGAACAACGTGGTCAGGAACTACACCTAGTACCCGTCCGGGTGGCGGGCGACGAACCCGGCCGAGGAGCGCATCTCGGTGCTCCACGACGGGCCGCTGCCGCCGACGGTCCCGCTCGTATCGAGGCGCAGGCCGGCGATCACGACGTAGGCGTGGCCCGAGCTCCCGTACACCGTCACCCAGCTGCCCGCCCCCGGCGAGCCCCAGGTCGTGAGCCCGGTCGAGTCGAGCGGGGTCGACAGCCAGCCGCCGCCGTGGAGCGCGTAGCTGACCGACCCCGAGCAGTCGTACCCCGAGGACTCGAAGGAGCCGTGCCCGCCGCCCCACACGTAGGGGCGCCCGACGATCCGGTTCCCGGCCTCGATCGCCGACTTGACGGCGAGCGGGGCGTTCGCCGGCGCGATCGCCTGGCCGTCGACGAGGCTCGCGGTGGCGCCCCCGGGCGGCGCGGCGCTCGGCTCGATGTCCTTCTGCAGCTCGCGCTCGCGGCCCTGGAGCGCGTTCAGCGAGTCGCGCCGCGCGGCGCGGGCGGCGACCAGATCGGCGTGCTGGCCCTCGAGCGCGCCGCGCGCGCTCGCGAGCTCGTTTCGCTGCTCCGCGATCACGTCGCGGTCCGCCTCGATCTCCTCGCGCGCCGCCTCCAGCCGCGCAACCGTCGCGGCGATCTCCTCGGCGAGCGCGTCGACCCGCGCGATCACCGCGGCGTCGTAGCTCTGCACCCGGTCGAGGTACTCGGCCTGGGCGAGGACGTCCGACCAGCTCGCCGTCTCGAGGATCATGCTCAGCGTGTCGGGGGTGCCCGTCTTGTAGATCCGGACGAGCGTCTCGCTCAGGAGCTCCTTCGCGCGCTTCAGCCGCGCGCGCATCGAGGCGAGGTTGTCGCGCTCGCGCTCCACCTCGGCGGTCGCTTCGTCTAGCCGCGCCTGTGCCGCGCTCAGCTCCTCCGCCACCGCGGCCTCGCGCTCGCGAACCGCGGCCTCCCGGGCGATCAGCGCGTTGATCTCTGCGTTCTGGCGCTCGATCTCGGACTCGAGCCCGCCCTGCTGCGACTGCAGATTCTCGAGCTCGTCGACCTTGCGCTGGAGCTCGGTCGGGTCCTGGGCGGGGGCGCGCTCGCCGCTCGCGCTCAGCGCGCACAGCGCGGCGAGCGCCAGCGCCAGCAGGACGGCGGCCCTGCGGCGCGCGTGGTCGTTCACGGCGGAGGCCGGCACGCTCCCAAGCTAGCCCGCCTCCTCGCGGGGGCCCGGCCATGGGCGGGCGATTGCAGCTAGTCTTGCGCCCCGTGAGCACGAAGGCCGACTTCAACGCCGAGGAGTGGTCGCTCGTCCTCGAGGGACCGCCCGTCGCCGGGATGGTCGTGATGACGGCGCACCGCGGCGGCACGATCCGCGAGGCCGTCTCGATGAGCAAGGCCTACACCGAGGCCCAGAAGGAGCAGAGCGCCCAGCTCGTGCAGGAGATCGTCTCCGCGCGTCCCGACTTCGACCGC